>CAIOSS010000854.1 GCA_903860995.1 uncultured delta proteobacterium
CGAAGCGCCCGTCGCGCAGGAAGGCCCGGCGATCGAGGCGGCTGGCGCGGCCGATGGGCCCCTTGGGGAGCAGCACCTCGACGAGGGTGAGCGCCACGCGGACGCTCCCGTCGACGACGAGCTGGATGTCGTGCCTGGGGAAGCGAGCCTCGCCGTCGAAGCCGGCGAAGCGCACCTCGACGCGCCCCTCCCCCGAGGACGGAACCTCACCGTAGAGGGTGAGCGTCGGGATGCGGTAGGGGTACCCGACGAGCCCGTCGGCGATCTCCGGCGACCACTGCGAGAGCGCGTCGTGGGGGATGGCGTGCGTGAGCGCGTCGAGCAGGCCCTGGTGGAGCGCCCCGCGGGGGACGCCGCGCAGGGCGAGGTCGACGAGGGCCGTCGAGCCGCGCGAGCCCAGGCGCCACGAGCGCAGCATCTGGAACGCGGGGCCGTGGAAGAGGGCCGCGGAGGCGTAGGGATCCTCCGCGGGGACGGCGTCGGTGAGCGGAGGGAAGACCGCGGGGGGAGCGGGGTAGCGGGCGTCGAGGAGCACCCGCCCGGAGGCGACGGGCTCGAAGCGCGAGAGCGCCGCCTCGCGGGCCTCGCGGAAGGCCGAGAGGGTCACCTCGCCCGCGGCCTTCACCTCGGTGCGCAGCCGCACGGGCGTTCCCGCGAAGGGCAGCCAGCGGTGCACCTGCACGTCGGCGAGCCCGACGACCCTCTGCCCCGCGGTGGCGACGGCGCCCGCGAGGCGGTCGACCATGGACATCATCGGCAGCGCGGGCAGCGTCCAGGTGGGGCGGTGATCGCCCAGCCAGGCGTCAACGGCGGGGTCGAGGGTCTCTTCGCTGCCGGGAGCAGGGCCCTTCGGCGGGCGCGGCGGCGCGGCCCCGGGCACGATGCGCATCGCCAGCTGGCGCGTGTGATAGATGCGCTTGCCGTCGACCCAGAGCGAGCCTTCGGCCACCGCGAAGGGGATGCCGCCATCGTTGCCCACTTCGAGGATGGCGATCTCGGTGGTGATGCGCTTGTTCTTCGGCACCACCTGGCCGCGGTACTTCCAGGTGGCGGGGCGGCCGACGGCGACGGGCTCGAAGCGGGGGTTGTCCACCCCGTCGGCCATCGCACGCTCGATCATCGCGAACTGGAGCAATTGCACCAGGGCCTCGATGCCCAGCGAGCCGGGCTGCACCGGGTCCTGGAAGAAGTGGGCCTTGAAGAACCACTCGTCGAAGCGGACGTCCTTCTCGGCGCGGGCCCAGCCGAGGCCCTTCTTGCCGCCGGCGGGATCCCACGCCGTGATGCGGTCGAGCATGCAGAGCATCGGGGCGGGGAGGCGGAGCGAGCCCTCGAAGTACTTCGCCGGGCGGGCGCGCAGGTCGATGCCCACCTCCGAGGGGGACTCGATGCGAGCGCGGTCTTCGGGGGTGACGGGTAGGCCCACCTGGTTGACGAAGGCCTCCGCGGGGAAGAACCCGAAGACGGTGTTCATCTTGTAGACGAGGGTGGCGCCGACGTAGCACTCGACCTCGAAGGACTCGATGATCATGCCCGCCGAGCGGGAGACGTCCGTGACCTTCACCCGCGTCCGGAGGGTGCCCGCGTCGGGGAGGATCTCCGCGGTGAAGGTCCCGGTGCCGTCGAGGTTGCGGAAGAGCAGGTCGACGTCGGTGGTGAGCGCGCTGCCGATGTAGCTCGCGAGCCAGCCGCAAGGCTGGAGGGCGGCCTCCATCAGCACGCAGTACGGCATCGTGGGGTGGCCGTTGAGGTCGAAGTACCAGGCGTCCGGGGGGATGTCGTACTCGGCCTCGATCACCCCGCCGGGCTGGAGCACGCCGAGCGGCGCGTCGGCGCGGGTGATGCGCGACATGAAGTGGTAGGGGGGCCCAGGCAGGCGCGCGACGCCGCGGGGGCTGTCGAAGCGGGTGTACATCGGCCCGAAGGCCGCGGAGGGGCGGCCCCAGGCGCACGCGATGAGGGAGGCGTAGTCGAAGGCGAAGCCGTCGACCACGGCGACGGGCTTGGGCTCGACGTAGCCCGCGAGGCCGCCGAGGCGGCGGAGGTCCATGCTGCGGTGGGCGGGGTCGGAGCCGGGGACCACGGGCAGCCGGGCCCAGTCGTCGAGGGGCCACGCGGGCACGAGGCGCAGGCCCACGCGCCGGGCGTGGAAGGCCTTGCGGCCGTCGACGGTGCAGAGCAGGTCGGCGTAGACGGTGGGCACCGGGCCCGCGATGACCTCCTCGATGAAGATCTCGTAGATGAGGTGCCGCGAGGCCGGGGTGGCCTGACCGCGGCAGCGCATCGGGATCTTGTTGCCCATGACGGGCTCGAAGCGCCACCCGTCGCGGTCGACGGAGAAGCCCATCGCCACGAGGTAGAACGACATCGCCTGGAGGCAGCCCTCGAACATGAGGGTGCCGGGCATGCACGGGTCGTTGTGGAAGTGACCCGCGAAGTACCAGTCGTCGGGGGTGATGGGGGCGTCGGCGCGGAGGTAGCCGCGCTGCCACGGCCCGCCCGTGGGGTCGAAGTCGACGACCTCGCGGAGGAAGAGCATGCGCCCGGCGGAGATGCGCGGCGTGCGGACGTGCGTGCGGGCCTTCTCGAAGCCGGGGCCGAAGCAGTCGGCCACGCGGCCGTCGGCGAAGGCGCGGAGGTCGTCGTGGGAGAACGCGCGCTTGGTGCAAGCGATGGCGGGGGCGTCGAGCTGCGCGGCGGTGGAGTGGGCGCCGGTGGGGGCGTCCCAGAGGATGCCGCCGGAGTTGGCGAGCTCGTCGTCGGTGAAGAAGCCGGCCTGGCCGTGGCGCACGGAGAGCCGCAGCTCGCCGTTCACGCGGCAGTCGTAGTGGAAGAAGAAGAGCCGCACGGCGCCCTGCTCGGCGTGGGCGTCGACGTGGATCTCGTAGGTGAGCGTCTCGCCCGGCTGCGGGAGCTCGCCGTGGTAGGTGAGCTCGCAGCCGAGGAGGCGGTACACCCGCTCGCCCTGGTTGAGCCGGTCGATGCCCAGCCAGGAGATGAGCAGGAGGTCGGCCTGGCCGGTCTCGATCATGATGCCGGCGGGCATGCGCCCCTCGTGGAGGTACCAGCTCTCCGGGGTGACGTCGGTCTCGGTCCAGAGGGTGCCGACGCCCATGGAGTTGGGGACGGCGTCGATGCCCGTCACCCGATCGGCCAGGAGCAGCGGGGGCATGGGCATCCGCACCTGGCGGGCGTAGCCGTCCTGCGAGGCGAAG
>CAIOSS010000855.1 GCA_903860995.1 uncultured delta proteobacterium
GGAGCACCTGGCACTGGAGGTCTTCCACGCGGTGGCAGAAGTCCTCGTGCTGCGGGCGGAGCGTCGCCGAGCAGAAGCGGGTCATGAGGTCGGGCAGCGCCGCCGACATCGCGTCGTAGCAGGCGGGGCGCTGCGGGTTCCACATGTCGCCCATGACGTTGAGGCTGTCGAGGTAGAGATCCGCCGCGATCTCGCGGAGGTTCTCCGGGTCCGGCGCCTCGGCGCTGGTCTCCGCGACGTCCTTGAGAGCGTGGCCGCCTCCTCGAAGTGGTTGGCGACGTAGTACACGTACGCGCGGCGGTACTTGATCGTGAGCATCACCGTCCGCGGGTCTTCACCCTCGGGCGAGCGCTGCGTGCTGGTGGGCGAGACGAAGCACACGTAGCGGGTGAACGCCCGGAGCATCCCCTGCTCGCGCGCGTTGAGGTCGCGCGGCACCACGCGGACGCGGTCGGCGGCGCGGCGCTGCGCGTCGGTCTGCTGCGGGCCGCGGGTGTTGGCCGCGGGGCCGCCCTGGCGCCCCTGGTTGCGCTGCGTCGCGCTGGCGAAGCTCGCGGAGAACGAGTCGTTGTAGCAGAGCACCGCCTTGTACGCGGCGTCTTCGGTGAACTCGCCGCCGGGGTTCATCTCCACCACGGCGTCGTAGGCCGGGCCGCAGCGCTCGTTGTCGCCCATGTCGCGCAGCATGTCCGCGCGGTAGTAGGCGATGCGGTAGCGCGTCGGCCAGTCGCGGCGGTCGTACTCCGTGAACTCCACCTGATCGAACTCGGGGAACTCGTCCAGGATCTTCTGGTAGAGGTCCGCGGTCATGCGCATCGTCTCGGGGCTGCGCGTGCCGCGGGTCTGCACCGCGCCCTCCGCGCTGCGGCCGACGGCCTCGAGGTGCCAGTGCGAGGCCACGTCGAAGGTGACCCGCGCGGCCTGGTTGCGGCACTCGAGCTTCACCTCGTTGGTGCGGCTGCTCGCGCGGAACGTGTTGTACACGTCGATGAGGCGGTTGACCTCGACGAGCTGGTCGGGCTTCGGGCGCGACGCGATGATCGCGCGGGCGACCTGCGCCTGCCAGAAGCAGAAGCGGTCGCTGTTGGCGCGGCGCTCCATCATGCCGTGGTACGCGGCGACGGCGTTGGGCCACTGGCCCGCGTCCTGGTACAGCTCCGCGAGCTTCTCGAACATCGTGTACGAGTTGTCCTCGTCCAGTGCGTAGCGCTGGAAGGTCGCGAAGGCGTTGGCCACGTTGAGCGGCCGCGCGGCGGTGCCGTACACCGAGCCGTACACCGTCACGAGCTCCATGCGCGCGTTGCGCAGGAGGGCCGTGACGGAGCCCGCGTTGGGGTGCGTGCGGCCGTACTCGATGACCTCGTAGAACTTGTTGAGCGACCCCTCGAAGTCCTGCAGGTTGTAGAGAACCCACGCCATCTTGTAGAGGGCGTAGCCGTAGACCTGGTTGTTCTCGTCCTGCACGGACAGCACGCGCTCGTAGAACTGGCGCGCGTTCTCCATCTCGCCCTGGTCGAAGAAGTACTCCGCGAACGACAGGTACGCGTTGGGCACGAACGGCGACTGCGGAAACCGCTGGATGAGCGTGCGGTAGACCGTGCGCGCGTTGTTGAAGTCGTTGCCGTCCTGGTA
>CAIOSS010000856.1 GCA_903860995.1 uncultured delta proteobacterium
CCACGCACGCGAGCGCTACGGTCGACAGCCCGAGCGCCGCCGTGCAGGCGACGATCAAGCCCCGCACGAAGGCGAGCATCGCCGGGACGACCGCCCCAGCCTTGTGCAGGGTCACCTCAGGGGGATTCGGGCAGCGCCGCGTCTGCCGCGATGGACCAGATCTCTGCCAAGGTGGCCTTGAGGTCCGCCTTGTCCAGGGCGGGCTCGCGCGCCGCGCCCGAGGCCGGACGCGTCACGGAAGATCTCGAGCGACGCGAAGGTGCCGTCCAAGAGCGGCGCGGTGACGCCGTGGCCCATCCCGCGGACCTACGTCGCGAGCAGCGTGAACGGATGGAGCAACTGCCGCCCGAAGGGCACGAGGTGCCGCACGGCAGCACCGCCGCGGCGGCCACCGGGAGCGCGCCGCGCACGCTCGAGAGCTCACCGGCGGCGACGGTCTGCGGGCGCTGGGCAGCGGGGGGTCTCCGTCGACCACAAAGGCCATCGTCAACGATTCGATTCGCATCGTCGAGGGTTGGACGTCCGCCGCTCGCGGCCCGACGATGCAGGGCACCGGCGAACGTCATCCGCCTCATCGGAAAGGCATCGTCACATGAACACCGCCGCGCCTCGTCGTTTCGGGGAGTTGTTCGCCGTCGCGGTCCTCGCTGCGGGCTGCGGCGGCGCCACGCCGCTGACCACCACCGACGCCGGGGTGGTGCTCGTGTGTCCGGCCGTCGCGCCGACGGACGGCGCCGCCTGCAACCGCAACGGCGTCGTGTGCGAGTACGGCGACGACCCGCGGGTGCAGTGCCGGACCTTCGCGAGCTGCGGGGCCGCGCGCTGGTCGACCGCTGCCGGAACGTGCGACCCGCTCCCGCCCGCGGCGTGCCCCGCTTTGCGGTCGGCAGCCGAGGGGCAGACGTGCGCCGTCGAGGGCGCGTACTGCTCGTACGAGGGCATCGCGTGCGAGTGCACGAACTGCATCCGGTATCCCGTCGGGCGCTGCGACGGCCCGCGCACCCCCGGCGAGCTACGCGCGGGAGCCCGACCGCAGCGCGGTCGACCTCTACGGCTACACCAGTATGCTCGTCGCCACCGTGCAGGCGCAGGACCGCCGCATCCGCGCGCTCGAGGCCGCGATCGCCGCGCGGCACCGCGGACGATGAGCGTCCCGCCGCTCACACCTCGTCATTGTCTCGGGTTGAGCGGCCGCGCCCGGTGATCGAGCGGTTCTCGAAGTGCGCCGCGGAGTGCGAGTGCTCTCGCGTCAGCGGATAGGACATCCAACGCCCCGTGGGCGTAAGGAGCTCCCGGCGGGTCCGGCCCAACCAGACGTCGCCGTAACCGCTGGCCCGCCGAGGAACACAAGGCGCGCGTCGGGCCGCCAGAACGTCGCCTTCCGGGGCATCTGCTCGTGCGCGACGATCTGCCGCACGAACGCCGCGTCGTCGACGAGGTGCTGCAGCCCCTGCAGGTCGACGGTCGCACCGTGGCCGATGCCCATCAGGCTGCGCCGCGCCGCCGGGCCACCTTGCAGCACGAGGCTGAGCGCGCGCATCGGAACGCGAGCAGCACGAAGCCTAGGAGGAAGATGCTGTCCGCGGCGAAGCGCGGGAGCGGGTCGCGGGTCGCGAGCATCGCGGTGATCGCATCGGCGACCAGCCCGGGGCCGAACATCGCCTCGAGCAGGAACTAGAAATCCGTGGTGCCCGGCGGGTGCGGGGAGACGCGATCGATCATCGTGGCGATGAGCGCCGCGGCCTGGTAGCAGTCGATCAACGCCCCGTCGGCGATCACCGCGGTCGCCGCGTCGGTCCAGTCGTGGAACCAGACGACGGGCGACGCGAGCGCCCGGATGAGCGGATGGCCGACCGCGCGCGGCCACGCCATGCGACCGACGATCGGGGGTCACTTCGACGATCCCGCTGCGCACCGGTGCGCACGCCTTCGCGTCTGTCGAGGGGCTCGTCGGTGAGGTAGCGGCAGTAGGGGAAACCGAGCGCAAACTCGAGGTCTGTCGCGGGCGAGAAGGTGACCCGGGGACACACCGTCGGCGCGCCGAACGCGGCCGCGCCGTCCTCCCGCGCGCGAGTCGCCCGAGGGTTCCGTCGGGGTGATGCGAGCGAGTACGCTGCGCGGGACTCTGCGCGGAGGACGCGGTGGGAGTCGCGGCCCGAGAGGGTCGACGCGCCGCGGGAGGCGCGCGAGGAAGCGAACTCGTGCCGATCGACTACGAGAACACCGAGTACCGACCGCGGCTCGCCGCGCTTTCCACGAAGCTCGGGGAAGACCTGAAGGGCGCCCGGCAGGACGACGACCGCGTCCGAGCGCTCTTCGTCGAGGACGTCCAGCACTACATGCAGATCGCGAGAGCGGCGGGCGCGGGGGCCCACGAGCCAGCGGCCGAGCTCGGGTGCGCCGAGAC
>CAIOSS010000857.1 GCA_903860995.1 uncultured delta proteobacterium
ATCGCCTGCGCGGCAGGCTTCGGCGACTGCGACGGCAGCGCGGTCACGGGCTGCGAGACGGCCACCGGCGCCAACCCGCAGCACTGCGGCGGCTGCGGGCGCGCGTGCCCCGGGCTCGGCGCCGCGAACACCACGGTGACCTGCGCCGCGGGCGCCTGCGCCGTCGCCTGCGGGGCGAGCTTCGCGGACTGCGACGGGTCCGCCGCCAACGGCTGCGAGGCGTCGACGCAGACGAGCGCGCAGCACTGCGGCGGGTGCGGGCGGGCCTGCGCCGCGGGGCAGTCGTGCGCGGCCGGGGCGTGCGCCGTGACGGCGCCGCTGCCCGCGCTCCCGACGGCGCGCAACGGCATGGGCGTCGCGGTCACCGCCGCCGGGACCCTCTACGTCATCGGCGGCGCGACCTCGAGCGTGACGGCCTCGACGCTGGTCGAGGAGTGGACGCCCGCGCGGGGCACCTGGACCGCGCGCGCCCCGCTCCCGGTGGCCGTGTGGAACCCGGGCGTGACGGTCGGTCTCGACGGCCGGGTGTACGTCATCGGCGGGCGCAACTCGTCGAGCGCGGCGGTGACCAACGTGTGGGCCTACGACGCCGCCAACAACGCGTGGGTGGCGATGGCCAGCCTCGCGACGGGGCGGCACTCGCACGCCGTCGCCACCGACCGGAGCGGTCGCATCTTCGCCATCTCGGGGCGCACGGGGAGCGGCACGATCACCGGGGTCGTCGAGGTGCTCGACCCGACGACGATGCGCTGGACGAGCTTCCCGTCGCTCCCGACGGGGGTGAGCTCCTCGCGCGCGGCGACCGCGCCGGACGGCTCGATCTGGGTCTTCGGCGGGGTGAGCTCGGTCACGACGATCGCGACCACGCAGGTGCTCGCGGCGGGGGCGACGACCTGGTCGAGCGGCCCACCGATGCCCGATGCCCGCTTCTCGCCGGGCGTCGCGCTCCTCGGCGGGCTGATCTACATCGTCAGCGGCGACGCCAGCCTGGGCGTGACGAGCACGAGCTGGGCCCTCGACCCCGTGGCGCGCACCTACCGCACGATCGCGCCCATTCCCACCGCGCGGCTCTACTTCGGCCTCGCCCCGCTCGCCGACGGGCGCCTCGTGGCGCTCGGCGGATCGACCAGCGGCAGCAGCGGCTCGTACAGCGCGAGCGTGAGCACCTACTCGCCCTCGATGGACCTCTGGCGCTGACCCGCGGTGGAAGGCACCGCGCGTACGCGCCCGCGGCGTTGCGGAATTCCCCTCTGGCGCTAAGGTCCCCACCGATGTCAAACGTGCTCACCCTGGCCGAAGCAAGGCGAGCCTGGCGCGCGCGCCAACACCTCGCCGCCGGCCCTCCGCTCCCGCTCCCCGAGCTCGTCACGGCCGTCGGGGGCCTGCCCTGCCCGGTCGGCGCCTCCCCCGCCCTCGCCCTCGTCGCCCGCCACGCCCTCACCCACCGCAGCGCCCTCGATCAGGCCCTCTTCCGCGACCACACCCTCGCCCTGGTCCCGGGCCCGCGCGGGTTCTCGTGGGTGGTCTCCGCCGCCAACGCGCCCGCGGTGCGCGCCTTCGCCGTCGCCGAGCACGCCGCCCGCGAGGCCCGCCTCGCCGCCGCCTGCGGGCTGTCCTCCCGCGACCTGCTCAGCACCCGCGAGGCCATCCGCGAGGCCCTCGCGAAGCCCCGCACCTCGGACGCCCTGCGCGACGCCCTGCCCCGCGACGCCCGCCGGGACCTCGGCGAGCCCGGCCGCCGGGCCGGCTGCGTCACCCTCGCGGGCCTCGTGCTGCGCGGCATGTGGGCCGTCGGCGAGGTCGACCGAGAGCCCACCGAGGGGCGCATCGACCGCGACCCGTGGCGCTACCGCCTCGACCCGATGCCGAAGGTGGTCCCGCCCGCCGCCGAGGCCGTGCCGAAGCTCAGCCTGGAGTGGATCAAGGCCCACGCCCCCGTCTCGCCCCGCCTCTTCGCCGCGGCCTTCGGCATCGCCAACAGCCGCGCCGTCGCCGCGCTCAAGCCCCTCAAGCTGCGCACCGTGACCATCGAGGGCGTCGCGGGCGAGCACCTCGTGCCCGAAGACTTCGCCGTCCCCGCGGCCGGGGAGGGCATCGCCGTCGACCTGCTGCCCGTGCGCGACCCGCTCGTCGACGCCCGGCCCGAGCTCGTCGGCCTCTGCGCGTCCGACGCCACCCGCGCCGCCCTCGCGCGGCAGAGCACGGCGACGCCGCTCATCCTCGTCGACGGCGCGGTGGTCGGCACCTGGGCCTTCGACGCGGCCCTCTCGCAGCTCCGCCTGCGCCCCGCGCTGCCCTGGAGCGCGGCGGAGAGCGCGGCCATCGACGCGAAGGCCGATGGCCTCGTGGGCTTCATCGCGCGCGAGCTCGACGCCCCGCCGATGCACCTCGCGGTCGCCCTGCGCGCCCCGGCGCTGCGCAACGCGAGCGCCGACCTGGAGCTGTAGCGCAGTGGGTTGAGGGCCGCGCTGTCATGGGTGGGCCGCCCGCTCGTCGTGGCTCTCCGAGGGAGCAGCCGCCCAGGCTGCAGTTCCCGGCCTCGCCCTCCGAGGGGAGCACCCGCCCAGGCCGCCAGTCCCCGGCCTGGTCCACTCAATTCGGTGGGCATCACTGTCGAGAGGAACGAGGTGTCGGTCAGGCCTGGGACTGGCGGTATGGGCGGGTGCTCCCCTCGGAGGGCGAGGCCCGGGATTGCAGGCCTGGTCGGGTGCTCTCTTCTGGGGCCATTGACGCCCCTTGACCGCGCGGGCCGTCGTCGCGCATCACCCGCGTCGCCCCTCCCATGCGCGCCCCCTCGCTGGCCTTTGGTGTCCTCGCCCTCGTCGGCTGCGAACGCCCCACGGCGCCCGCGGCCAACGCCCCGCCGGTCGTCCCGGCCCAGCGC
>CAIOSS010000858.1 GCA_903860995.1 uncultured delta proteobacterium
ACGGAGAGGTCGATCGCGTAGGTCTGCGGCCTGACGTCGGACCGGGGCGCCGCCGGAGCGATGGCGTCCGCAGGCGTGAGGGCGAAACACCTCTTCAGCCAGGCGGGTTGTCGATTCGATCGACCCAGCCGCGTCGCAGGTCAGACCGCGCGCGTCTCCCAGGTGATGCGCCCGCGAACAGGAACGGACAGCATGCCGAACATCGAGGCCGCGCCGTGGAGTCCGCCGGTCCGCCCGACGATGTACGCCGGCGTTCGATGGGCGCCCACCTCGCGTTCATAGTTCGCAGTCTTGTGCAGGTGTCCGCAGACGATGGCGTCCACGGCCGCGTCTTCGACGAAGCGCGTCAGAGGAGCGAGCGATTCCGGAGGGAAACCCAGCGGAACAATCCCCCGGACAACGCTCTTGATCCGCATTGGGTTCCCCGCGATGGGAGTGTGGTGCATCGCGAGCAGGCGCCGCTCTGCGCGTTCGAGGGTTGCCGCGCGCAGTCTGGCGTCATCGCGAGGACACCAGAAGCCCTCGCCGGAGCGCAGCGTGTCCCCGTGCGTCGTGTCGGCCGCGTAGAGCGTCACGTGGTCGAGCTCCTTGCGAAGGGGGAAGGCGGCGCGCTTCCAGAGGCGGTCGCCAGGCGCAGAGAGGAGATTCGCCCACTCCGAAAACGTCCCGAGCAGGGCACTCGTGTCCGCCGAGGGAATCCGCGCCAATTCCCGCCCTCTGTCGAGTCTACTCCCACGATGGGGAGTGTGGTGGACATCATGATTGCCTACCACGATGGTGAGACGGTCGCGGTGCCAGAGGCCCAAACTCGTGATTTGACGCTGGAGCTTCTCGCGATCGCGGAGCATGGCGGTGGCGCAATCAAAGGTGTCACCGGCGAGGATGACATGGTCAGCGCCGCTGCTCGCGGCGGCCTTCAGGGCAGCGCGGGCGAGATCCCACGAGGCAGGTTCGACCACGGTGTCGAGATGCAGGTCGGAGAGAACGGCGATGCGGAAACTGGCCATCGGAGGGAGATCCTAGCTGAGAGCCAGCCTTGCCGGGCGCTTCTCGGTGCGCAGGAGCGTCATCGTCGCCGGGGACCTCGCACGCTCGGAACTCGTGTTCGAGCAGCGATGGAGACGGCGCCTGCGACGGCGCTCAACTTGCGCTTCAAGCCTGGGCGGCGATCAAAGCGATGCAGGGAGCGACGGCAGCGAAGAAACGTCATCAGCGTCTCGCAGAAGTCCTCCGCCGGGCGCGTGCAGGCATAGGCGGAGACGAATTCCGACCGATCGAAGTAGGGCTCGGACTCCCATTCGTCGCCATAGCATGCGCCGAACACCCGCCGGAACCAACGCCCATCGATGTGCTCGCGGTCGAGCCACGCCCAGGAGTGCCCGAACTCGTGCCGCACGGTGTCGAGCAACGTCTCACCCGGCGTGCTCGGCCGGACCTGCGCGTTGAGTGGAATATAGATGTCTCCCGGGACAAATCCGACGATCCGGTTCAGCCATGGAACGGTCTCGTCATACACGTAACCGGAAAAGCCCTGCAATGTCGGGAGCCAGGCACGATAACAGCGTATCCGATCGAGATATCTCCCTTCCTCCAGGAGCCCGACCTCCCGCAGTTCTTCCCGCACGGTGTTGAAGGTGCGGTTCAGCTTCTCGACCGAGACGACACGGTGAATCATGCGTTCTCCTGGGACGAATCGATTGGGAGGTTCTCAATGGGCAATGCAGCGGGAGGCAGATGTGCCGCCGTACCTGGCACGGCAGGTTGATGGTGGGTAAAACGGGAGCGGTCGGCACCGTCGGGTTGTCGGGCTTCTTTACTTCTTCGGTGGAGTGTAACTGGACTTCGCATCGTCGATGACGGTCTTCATGTTCTCGCTCGCCACAACGTTTTCGGCCGCCCGCTTGAACGAGTCGACGTCCATCCTCGTCGGATCATTGCCGCTAAGGAAGATATTTGCGAGCAACTTAAGGTAGACGTAGCCCGAGGCTAACGTTAGCGCGTAAGACGTTCCTCCTACCACGACCGAAGCGCCCACACTACCGATACCTGGCAGAAGTGAGAAGACTGTTGACGTGATCAACCCGCCGACGAAGTAAGCGGCAAGGTTTGTAGCGATCCCCGTGCCAAGAGACTT
Organism: uncultured delta proteobacterium; assembly: GCA_903860995.1. Taxonomy (GTDB): domain Bacteria; phylum Myxococcota_A; class Polyangia; order Polyangiales; genus SCUS01. The sequence continues at coordinate 2,135 of CAIOSS010000858.1, forward strand.
GACGACGTTCTCCGTGAGCGGAAGACCAATCTTGGCGTTGATGCGCCCGTACATGGACCAGATGAATCCGGCGCTGATGCCGACGGCGGCAAGCCCTCCCGCGCCTGGAATCCAGCCCGCGGCAACCCCAGCGGCCGCGGCACCGGCCGAGTGAATCTTGACGATCTCAGCGATCTCAGCCGGTAGATTCTCGTCAAGGGTCTTGTTGAGTGCGTGAACGAGCTTCTCGGCAGCATGCAGAATGTGACGGTCAGACATCGGGAGACTCCTTGAGATGATTTCTCATCCTTGCGCGTTACTTATCGATCTTCGTTCGCTGTCGTTTGCTCGACTTATGCCATGATGACGCTTCCTTTCTGCCGCTGCGGATGCTCGCGAGTCCGCGAGATCCCAGCTTGGGGTCAGACAACGACTTGCTCCGTGTCCGCGTCGGATGCGCGGTCGGGACATCGGTTTGGTCAATGCGGGGATGCGGCCACCCCGATCGATCAACCCACACCCGCACACCGACGTAGTACGGCTACCAGGCTCTTTCGCTCGATGTGGCCGACGCACACCCTCGCGCCCGGCCGACGCGGCGCCGCGGAGACCCCCCGGGCGCCTTCCCCATAGGCGTTAAGCTGCGATCGTCGGTAGCCCTCGTGAGATTGCGATTGCGCGAGAGCTCCGGGTCGGGCACGGCAGCGCCATGGACACGCAAGGTGGGCTCGC
>CAIOSS010000859.1 GCA_903860995.1 uncultured delta proteobacterium
CCGCCGCCGCCGTTCACGGCTGCGCCCCCGCCGCCGCCCCCGGAGGCGGTCCAGTCGCCGCCGCTGACCGTTCCAAGGCCCGATGTCGCGCCCGGGCCGCCCGCGCCGCTGCCGCCGCTCGTCCCGAGCACGCCGTTGCCTCCCGTCATCGAGCCGCCACCGCCCAGGTGGCAGAGCAGGCAGGCCTCGGCGCTCCGCGTCTGACCGTCGTATGCCCCCGCGCCGCCCGCGCCGCGACCGGGACCCGACCCGGCGACGCCCGCGCGCGAGCTGCCGACCAGCACGCCCGACGACCAGGTCATCGGACAGTTCGCAGAGCCACCCGCGCCGCCGCTGACGTCGGCCCCGCCGCAGTTCAGCGTGCCGCCTGCGCCTCCGGGGCTCGACGTCCCGCACGCGCTCGAGCCCGTGTCGAACGCCGCGCGTCCGACCGTCCCCGGAACCCCGCGCGCACCGTCCGCGCCCGCGGCTCCAGGCGTCCCCGGTGCGCCGTCGCCCGCGTAGACGATGTTCCCGCGGAGCGTGAGCGCGTTCGTGCCGCCCGACACGTAGATCGCGTACGAGTTCGCGCCCGCCGTCGTAGCGCTCGCGCCGTTGACGACGAGCCCTTCCACGAGCGTGGTCGCGTCGATGCCGATCGCAGTGATCGCGCGGCGGTGGCCGGCACCGCTCGCGCCGCGAACGATGGTCAGCGTGGTCGAGACGTGTCGCTCCCAGGTGTCGGCACGATGGCCGCCCAGCAGGCTCTGCCCGTTCCCGACGACGACGCTCTCCGCGTAGAGCGCGTCGGCGATGCGCACGCGACCGCGGCCGAGCGACCTCGCGCGGCCCTGCCCGAACGCGATCGTCAGGCACGGATGGTTGCCCGTACCGGTGCGCGTCGGGCCGAGGCCGCACGACGCGTCGTTCGCGGCGGCGGGATCCTCGCTCGAGACATAGACCGCCCCCGCGTCGAGCGCGAACTCGCATCCGTCATCGGGAACGCCGTTGAGGTTGAACGTCCCGGCGTTGCAATTCATCACGCACGTCGCCGCCGAACCAGTGACCTGGCAGGTCCCGAACGCGTTGGGGCGCGCGTAGATCATCGTGCAGTCGACGCCGCAGGCGCCGCAGTTGGCGTCGGTGTTGTAGACCCCGGCGGCGTTGCCGAAGCCGTCGTCCACGATGCCGTTGCAGTCGTCGTCGATCTGGTTGCACCTCTCGGTCGTTCCGGTGACGACGGGCGCGCTGCACACGGCCGCCATCCCCGTGCCAGAACACGTGACGACGCCGCTGCGCCGGCACGCGCCGAGCCGGGCGCCGCAGGCCTCGCCGAGGCCGTGCATCACGCCCGGCGTCGCGGGATCATCCGCGTAGGCGAAGCCCTCGTCGATCATGCCGTCGCAGTCGTTGTCGAGCGCGTCGCAGCGCTCGACCATCGCGTTCGGCGCGACGTTCGGGACGCAGGCCACGGCGCCCTCGCGACAGTGCGTCGTCCCCGGGCGACAGACCCCGGGCGAGGCGCTCGCGCACGCGATGCCGCCGCCGGGGTCGCCGTCGTCCGGCTCGCCGTCGCAGTCGTCGTCGAGCCCGTTGCAGGTCTCCACGCCGGGGCGGACCTCGCCGACACACGACCGGAACATCCCGCCGACGCACGTCTGTACGCCCGCGACGCAGCCGCCGATTCCGGCCGTCCCAGCGGGCCCGTCGTAGCAGGACTGCGTGAGCGACCGCCCCGCCGGGTCCTCGTCGACGCTGCCGTCGCAGTCGTTGTCGACGCCGTCGCACGTCTCCGCGACCGTGCCCGCCGTGGAGACGCACGACACCATGCCGCCGGCGCACCTCGTCGCGCCGGCGGAGCACGCCCCCATGAGCCCGGTCGTGCACAGGACGCCGCCGCCCGGGTTGCCGTCGTCCACCTCCCCGTCGCAGTCGTCGTCGACGCCGTTGCAGGTCTCCGCCGCGCCCGCGAAGACGCCGGGGCGCGCATCGTCGCAATCGGCTCCGCGACAGCCGACACCGACGCCGTGATCGTCGCCGTCCTCGTCGACGCAGCAGCGCTCGCCGACCGGCGTACAGACCGGCCCCGCGGTCGGCGTCAGCAGGCTGTTGAGGCAATCGAAGCGCGGCGGGCACCCGGGAACCTCCATGTTGCACGACCGCAGGCACACCCGAGCGCCCGCGGCGAGGCGCACGCAGAACGCCATCGCGCCGCAATCCGCGTCGGAGGCGCAGGCCTGGCACGTGTATCCGCCGGTACCCACGTCGGGCCGAACGGTGTTGATGTCGATTGGCACGATGTCGCGCACCGCGCGTTGGTCCGGCACGTTGCTCGCGGCGCCGTCCTCGATTCCGGTGACGTCTCCAGTGGCGGCGTCGAAGCCCAGATCGTCGATCACCGCCGCGCCTCCGACG
>CAIOSS010000860.1 GCA_903860995.1 uncultured delta proteobacterium
CCTCGCGCGCGAGGCGCGCGACCTCCACGAGCAGGTCTTCGCGCAGCGTGCAGCAGATGCACCCGTGCGACATCTCGACCAGGCGCTCTTCGGTCCGGCGCAGCGAAGCGCCGCCCGCCGCGACGAGCGCGGCGTCGATGTTCACCTCGCTCATGTCGTTGACGATCACCGCAACGCGCCGCCCCTCGCGGTTGTTGAGCGCGTGGTTGAGCAGCGTCGTCTTGCCCGCCCCCAGGAAGCCCGAGAGAACCGTCACCGGGAGTCGTCCGTCGTCCGTCATCGCCCTCACTCCGCCTTTCCGCCATCCAGCGCCTCGATCGTCAACAGCAACCGCGGGGGGTCGCCCGAGCGGTGCGGCGGCGAGCGGTGCACCGCGCCGCGCCCCTCGCGACCGGGCCAGGCGTCGCCCTTGAACACCCCGACGTCCCCGACGCGCATACGGTGGATCGCGGTCGCGTCCGGGACGATCGCCGGGTTCGGGTCGCCGCCCACGGCGTGCCCCAGCATCGCCCGCACCACGGCGCCATCGTCGACCCACTCCGTCCCGGGGCCCGCGTACGTGGTGATCAGCCGAGCGGTGATGCGATCGACGTGAAACCGCTGACAGTGCGCCGTCACGGTCGAGAGGCGCACGCCGACGGCCTCGACCTCGAAGAGGTCCGCGAACACCGTCACCAGGCGCGCCACGTCTTCGCGCCACGCCTCGAAGCAGGGCCCGTCGAGGCGCGGCGCGAGCGGGTCGAGCAGCACGCCAGGGTCCTGGCGCGCGGGCGTCACGCGGCCCACCAGGTTCAAGGGCTGACCAGCCCGTACGCCCTGCAGCCACGCGGCGAGCCCCGCGGACAACGTCCGCTCCCAGACTGCCACGGTGACCGCCTCGTCGTAGATCGCCGCAAGATCAACGACGCACCCGGTGCGAACCGTCTCCCGGGTCGCGCTCACCGTGGGCGCCGCCAGATCGCGTCGGTCGACGTCCCGGCTATCACTCCGCGCGCCAACGCTCGAACCTCCATCGCCTCCGACACCTCGCTTACCCGCTCGAACCGCCACGGCACCGAATTAATGAAATAGGAATGCTAATGCAACATAGATGTAGAAAAGAATCAGCAGGGGCGGAAGCGCCGCTCGCCTCGCCGCATCGGGCGGGAGCGTGCGGCCGCCCGATTCAGTGGTGATTGTGACCGTCGCCCCCGCGCATGGCGGCGCGCAGATCGTCCCCGGTGACCTCCACGGCGGGCTTGTGCACCTTCACCTGACGGGGTTTTTCGCCCTCTCGGAGCAGCGCGACCACCGTCTCGACGGGCGGGCACCCCGGCTCGGTGCATTGCAACTCGCTCACGAGCACGGCGTCGTCGTCACCCGCCTCGAAGACCTCCCGCGCGGTCGCCCGGAGGGCGCGGATCGCCGCGGTCCACGCCTCGTCTCGCCGTCGCAGCATCGGCGTCAACCCGCTTCCCAGAAGGTGAGGTTGCCGGCGGCGTCGCCGCCCAGGAGGCCGCGGTGCTCGGGGTGCCACACGAGCGCGGTGACGTCGTCTTCGAGGAAGGCGAAGCCGGTCGGTCGTGTCCCTCGGCGCGGCTCCCAGAGCAGCACCCCGGCGTCCTGCCCGCCGCTCGCCAGCACGCCCTTCCGGGGGCTGAACGCGAGGCGTGTGCACACGCCCATGTGGCCCTCGAGCTCGATGGGGCGGGTGCCCTCCGGGCCCTTCCCGCGGAAGTCCCACAGGGTCACGGAGACGCCGCCGGTCGTCGCGAGGAGCTTCGACTCGGCGTCCCACACGAGGGCCCGGGGCTTGATCGGGTAGCCGCTCATCTCGGAGTCCTGCCCGGCGGGCAGCCGCCAGAAGTGGACCGAGCTGTCCTGGCTCCCGCACGCGATGACCTTCCCATCAGGGCTCCACGCCAGGGAGATGAGCGAGCCCTTCCAGGGGAGGTGCCGGGGCGCCGCGCCCGCGGCGATCGGCCAGAAGTGCACCCCGCCGTAGCAGGCCGCGGCGAGCTCGGAGCAGGCCGCGGCG
>CAIOSS010000861.1 GCA_903860995.1 uncultured delta proteobacterium
CGGCATCCTGCTCCTGGTGGTCGCGGGCGTCGCGCTGGCGTGGGCGAACTCGCCCTGGTCGGCGGGCTACTTCCGGCTCTGGGAGACGCCCCTCGGGGTGCGCCTCGGAGGGTGGGCCTTCGAGCGCCCGCTGGCGTGGTTCGTCAACGACGGCCTCATGGCCATCTTCTTCTTCGTCGTCGGCCTCGAGATCCGCCGCGAGGCGCACCACGGCGAGCTCTCCGAGTGGCGCCGCGCGGCGCTCCCCGCGGCCGCGGCCCTCGGCGGCATGGTCGCCCCCGCCCTGCTCTACCTCCTCGTCGCGGGCGCCCCGGCCACCCGCGCCGGCTGGGGGGTGCCCATGGCGACGGACATCGCCTTCGCCGTCGGCGTCCTCACGCTCCTCGGCCGTCGCGTGCCGGCGGCCCTGCGGGTGCTGCTGCTGGCGCTCGCGGTCATCGACGACCTCGGGGCCATCCTCATCATCGCGATCTTCTACTCGTCGGGCATCGCCGCCTCGGGGGTGCTGGCCGCCGGGGTCGGGCTCGTGCTGCTCTTCGCGATGCGCATGCTCGGCGTGCGCCAGAAGCTCCTCTACGTCGTCCCCACGGTGGTCATCTGGGCCGGAACCTACGCCGCCGGGGTGCACCCCACCATCGCCGGGGTCATCGTCGGCGTGCTCACGCCCGTGCGCGCATGGCTCGGGGCCGACGGCTTCGCGCAGAGCGTCCGCGGCGAGCTCGACCGCCTCGCCGCCCAGGTCCCCTCGCGCCACGAGCTGGCGGAGACGCTGCACCACGTCGACGCGGCCCGCCGCGAGGCCATGTCGCCGGCGTCCAGCCTCATCGAGGCGCTGCACCCCTGGGTGGCCTTCATCATCATGCCGCTCTTCGCGCTCGCCAACGCGGGCGTCTCGCTCCGCGGGCTCTCGCTCGACCGCACGAGCGCCACCGTCGCCGTCGGCGCGGCGCTGGGACTGCTCGTCGGCAAGCCGCTCGGCGTGCTCGTGGCGTGCGGCGTCGCGCTGCGCCTCGGGGTGGCCACCCTCCCGCGCGGCCTCTCCGCGCGCCACCTCGTGGTGCTCGGCGTGGTCGCTGGCATCGGCTTCACCATGGCCCTCTTCATCGCGCAGCTCGCCTTCACCTCGCCGGCCATGCTGGGCGCGGCCAAGCTCGGGGTGCTCGCGGCGAGCGGCGCCACCGCCCTGGTGGGCTTCGCGCTCGGCCGTGCGCTGCTGCCCGCGGCCCCGCCCCCCGACGCCGCGCAGACCGCCGACGAGGCCGAGGCGTCGACGGAGGCGTGATGCGCTCCTCCGTGTGGGGGCGTAGACAGCGCGGGCGGGCGTCGACTCCCTCGGCGGGAGATGGGTCCAACCTTCGCTGCGCTGGGTTGCGTGCACCGTGGTGCCGGTCGCTACGCCCCGCGCAGGTGCTCGACGAGGACCTTGCACCCGAGGGCGATGAGCACCACGCCGCCGAAGGCGTCGAGGCGGCGCCCCAGCGCGGACCCGAAGCGGCGCCCGGCGTAGAGGCCGAGCGCGCTGAGCACGGCGGTGGTGACCCCGATGGTCGCCACGGAGAGCGCGAGCGGGGCGTGGAGCATCGGCAATGTGACCCCGGCGCCGAGCGCGTCGATGCTGGTCGCGACCGCGAGCGCTAGCAGCACCCGCAGGTCAAACACGCCGCGCCCGGGGGTCTCCTCCGCGGCGGCGTCGGGCTCGCCGCGGGACTCCCAGAGCATCTTCGCGCCGATGCTGCCGAGGAGGGCGAAGATGATCCAGTGGTCCCAGGCCTCGACGGCGGGGCCGATGCGCCGGCCGACGAGCCACCCGATCACGGGCATGAGGGCCTGGAAGCCGCCGAAGAGGGCTGCCACCAGGGCGACGTCGCGCGCCCGCAGGCGCTTCGCCGCGATGCCGCGGGCGCCCGCGACGGCCATGGCGTCCATCGCGAGCCCGACGGCGAGGAGAACGATCGCGCGGAAGGTCACGCGGCGCTCATAGCACCGCCCGCCGACGCGGCGTCAGCCCGCGGGGAAGGCCTGGCCCGGGTCGAGCGGGACGATCTCCGCGAAGCCCGTAGACTTCGTGAAGGCCATGGCGTGGTCGAAGCCCGCGACGGCGCTCGAGGGGTCGACCCCGTCGAGGTTGAGCCGCGCGAAGCCCTCGCGGTCGAAGGCCACCGAGAGCACCGGGACGAAGCCCGGGTGGCCCGTCGCGGGGTCGACCCGCACGTCCGCCACGTGCACGAAGACCACCGGGAGGGGGAGCAGCGCGAAGGTCTCGCGGGCCACGCGCAGGGCGGCGCTGCAGACGTGGTCCTGGTAGATCTCCCAGCGGCGCGCGACGGGGAGCTTCCGGCGGCCCGCCTTGCCGGTCGGGGTGACCGTGGGCTGCTCGGTCGGCACCACCGCGGCGCTGTTGGCGAGGAGCCACGCCTCGACGCACCAGTCCTGCTGCATCGACACGCGGATCGACCCGCCGAGCTCGCGCAATTGCTGGAAGGGCCCCAGGTGCTGGAGCACCGCGTCGCACGCGACGACGTGCCCCGCGCGCACCCCTCCGGCCACGTCGTGGAACCACTGCCACCGCGCATGGTTGGCCCGCCACGCCTCGACGGCGATGGCGTCCGCGGCGGTCGTGGGGGCCGGCGGGGGCGGCGCGGCGGCGATGGCGTCCCAGTCCCACGCCGCGGGGGCGACGCGGTGGAGCGAGACGAGGCGCTGCACCAGCGCGTCGTGGGCTGCGACCGCCGCCGAGGGGTCGACGGAGGTCGCGGGCGGCGCGCCCACCCGGCGAGGCGCGCCGGGCGATGACCCGCCGATGGGCCCCGACCACGACGCGCCGGTGCCGGGCACCGAGGCGGTGTACTGCGCCCCGTTGGGGCCGACGCCCACGCGGAAGCCGCGCACGCCCCAGGAGACCCCGACGCCCCCGGCGCCGAGGTTGAGGCGAAAGCCGCCGGGGAGGTTGAGTCTCTTCGCGAATCGGAATCCCATGGCTCCCCCGATGATGGCCCAAGGTTACCCCCTCCGCGCGATAGATCCGCGCCGCGCGGGGGTGCTCTACTCCGCGGCCATGAAGCGTTTCCTCATCGGCTCCGTGTTCACCGCGTGCGCGCTCGGGGTGACGTCCCCGGCCGCGGCGCAGACCCCGCAGTCCGTCACCCCGGTGGCCTTCGCCGGCCTGCGCGTGGTGCCGTCCCCGGCGGCGACCATCGTGCGCAACGTCTTCCTGCGCAACCGCGCGCGCTTCGCGGCGTGCGCGCCTGCGGGCACCGCCGGGAGCGTCTCGCTGCGCATGGCCACCGACGCCAACGGACAGGTGTCCACGTCGATCATCCGCCGCAGCAGCTTCGCGGCCGAGCAGCAGGCCGTCGCGCGCTGCGTGGTGGCGGCCTCGCGCGCCATGCGCTTCCCGGGCTCGGTGCAGGGCACGCTCGACATCGAGGTCAACGTGGTGCTCGGTACGCCCGACGCCGGGGCCGCCCCCGCCGACTGACCCCCCCCGCCGACGGACCGCCCCCGCCGACTGACCGCCGCCCCGATACGGGCAGGGTCGGCTCGTCGCCAGCCGGCGGCGCTTCGAAGGGCGCGCGTTCCGCGGTAGGGTCGCGGACCTGCACCGCATCGCCGGGGCACGGACCTGCCCCCCCTCGATGGCCCCTCTACGCCGGTTCTACAGCCTCGCCGCGTCGCTCCCCCTCGTCGCCGTCTCGGCCTACGCGCGCCTCCGTGGGGTCGACGGCGTGATCGTCGATGGCGTGGCGCTCCCGCTCGACACCGACGCGCACTACCACCTCCGCCGCGCGGTGCTCACCCTCCGCGATTTCCCGCACGTCCCCACCGTCGACCCGCTGCTCTGCTGGCCCGAGGGCTGCTCGTCCACCTGGCCGCCGGGCTTCGACCACCTGCTCGCGGTGTTTCCGTGGGCGCTCGGGCTGAGCCGCGACCTGGTCGCGTCCGCGCGGGTGATGGTGTTCGTCCCGGTGCTCCTCGGCGTGGCGCTGGTGCTCGTGACCCGGAGCATCGCGCGCCGCCTCGCGGGCGACGCCCCCTACGCCGCGGCCGCGGGGTGGGCCGCGGGGCTGCTGGCCGCGCTGCTGCCGCAGTCGATCGCCATCACCGAGGTGGGCCGCACCGACCACCACGGCGCCGAGGCCCTCATCGCCGCGCTCGCCCTGCGCTGGGCGCTCGCGTGGGAGCCCGCCGACGGCCCGCGGGAGGCGTTGCGCTGGGAGCTCGCCGGGGCGCTCCTGCTGTTCGCCGGCGTGCACGTCTACTGCGGCAGCGTGCTCTTCGCCGCGGTGGCGCTCGCGCTGGTCACCCTCGCGCGCATCGCCCGCCCCGAGGCCTCGCCCTCGCTCCTGGGCGCCGGGGCGCTCGGGAGCTTCGGCGGCGCCGCGCTCCTCCTGCTCGTCGACCACGCGTGGATGGCCGCGCACCGACCGTGGTTCCACCCGCTGCAGCTGTCGCTGCTACAGCCCGCGCTGCTCGCGCTCGCCGGGGCGGCCGCGCTCGGGTTCGGCGTGGCGTCGCGGCGCGAGCGCGCCCAACGGACGAGGGCGCTGGCGGTGGCGGCCGGTGCGCTGGTCGCGTTCGGCGTCGCGGTGCTGGCGGCGGTGCCCGCGGCGCGCGCTGCGTTCACGTCGGGCCTCGTCGGCTGGCTCGCCCACCGCGACCCGTGGATGGACGGCATCGCCGAGGTGCGCCCGGTCTTCGATCGCTTTCCGACGGGCCTCGACGACTGGCGCCGCGTGCGGGCCATCGGCGCCTCCGTCGCGCTGCTGTTCCCGCTCACGCTGGGCCTCGCGGTGGCGGGCGAGCGCCCGGTCTCGCGGCGGCGGATCTTCTTCGCCGGGTACGCCCTCGTGCTCGTGGGCGCCACGCTGCTCCAGACGCGCTTCGGTCGACCGCTGGTGAGCGCGCTCGCCGTCGCCGCGGCCCTCGCCGTCGCCGCCGTCGCGTCCCGGGTCGCGGGCGCCGGCCGCGCCTTGTCCGCGCGGTGGCTGTCGCCCTTGGTGGTGGCCGCCCCGCTGCTCTGGGTCGCGCTCGACCCGCAGCTCCGCGGGGCGCTGGGCCCGGCGCCCGCGCCGGTGGTGTCGCCGGTGCACGAGGTCGCGCTCTTCTTCCGGCAACGCCCGGTGCAGGCGGTGCGCGGCCGGGGCCTCGGGGTGCTCGCCTCGTGGGACCGCTCGCAGGACATCCTCGACGTCTCGGGCCGCCCGGTGGTGCTCACCGGCTTCGGGCC
>CAIOSS010000862.1 GCA_903860995.1 uncultured delta proteobacterium
CGCGCGCATGGTGCTCCCGGGCGCGCTCGCGGGCCATCCGCGTCGCAGCAGGTCGACGAAGACCGGGCGCACCCGGGTGGTCCCGCGGGGGGCGCCGAGGGCCACCGAGAGGGCGTCGGCGAGGCGCTGCGCGAGGCCGTCGTCGGAGGCTTCGGGCGAAGCGATCAGGGTCCCGTCGGCGATGGGCATCGGGTGGATGCCTACGCTCGCTGCTTGCGCCACACGGCGTCGAGCGCGTAGCGCCCGGGGCCCGCGAGCATCAACAGCGCAGCCGTCACCATGTAGCCCAGCGCGGGCTCGTACGACCCGCCGCGCCCCACGAAGGGGTCCCCCTTGGAGGCGTGCTTGAACACCGCGACCGCCATGGTGCAGGCCACGCCGAAGGCCGCGACCGGCGTGAGCAGCCCCACGATCAGCCCCAATCCCCCGAAGAACTCCGCCACCGCCGCCAGCGCCTGCAACGCCGCCGGCGCCGCCCCCGGCCGCCCGTTCATCCACCCGGTGGGGCTCTGGATCTTCCCCCACCCGTGGCTCATCAGCGCCGCGCCCGCGTACGCCCGCAGCAGCAGCAATCCCACCGAGGCCCGCGCGCCCGGCGCCTCGGGCCACAGCGTGTTCTTCCAGTCGCTCATCACGCGTGCCTCCCGCGCGCGCGCTTCGCCTTCGGCTTCTCCAGCGCCGCGGCCTCGGCCACCACCACCGGCGCCGCGGCGTCGGCGTCGTGCGCCGCCCACCACGCCGAGATCGTCGGCCACAGGGTCGCGAGGGCCTTGCGCGAGATCACCGCGCCCACGTGCCCGCCCGGCAGGTGCACCCGCTCCTTGTCCGTCGAGCCGATGCGCGCGATGAGCGGCGCGGCGCTCTCCTCGGGCACGATGCTGTCGTGCGCGAAGGTCACCGCCAGCGTCGGGCAGGTGATGTTGCGCAGCAGCACGGGCTCACCCGAGAGGGTGAAGGTCTCCCGCATCAGGCCGTCGGCGCGGTAGAGCCCCTCGATGTAACGCCGGTACGCCTCGCCCGGGAACGACACGTTGTCGTTGCCCCACGCCTCCAGCGCGAAGAACCCATCCAGGAACTCGTCGTCCCACGCCCGGTCGACCACGTGCGCCGCCTTCGACAGGGGCAGCGTCGGGCGCAGCATCTGAAACGCCGCCTGCATCAGCTGCCACGGCACGTTGCCCGTCGCGTCGATCATCGCCCCGAGGTCGAAGCCCTTCGAGCGCGTCCAGAGCGAGAGCATCCCGTCGTCGTGGAAGGCCACCGGCGCCGCCAGCGCCGTCAGCGTCGCGACGTGCGCCGGCCGCACCGCCGCGTGCACCACCGCCAGCGTGCCGCCGAGGCAGTACCCCAGCACGTGGGCCTTGGCCCGCGCCCCGTGCTGCGCCGCAACACGGATGGCCCGCCCGAGGTACGTGTCGGTGATCGTGTCGAAGCTGAGCAGCCGGTCTTCGGGCCCCGGCGTGCCCCAGTCGATGATGAACACGTCGTGCCCGCGGGCCACCAGCGCCTCGGCGATGCTGCGCCCCGGCTGCAGGTCGAGCACGTAGTGCCGGTTGATGAGCGAGGGCACCAGCAGCACCGGCGTCGCGTACGCCACCCCCTCCGGGCGGGCGCGGTAGCGCAGGAGCGACCACTTGTTCTCGCGGTGCACCACGTCCGCCGGGGTGGCGCCCACCACGGGCTTCGGGCGCTTCACCATCCCCAGGAGGTTGCGCCAGCGCCGCTGCTCCTTCGCGGCGTCGGTCATCCCCGGGCCTCGTCGTAGAGGGCCTCGAAGGCCCCGCGGAAGGCCTCGTAGACCTTCTTGCGCCGGACCTTCAGCGAGGGCGTGAGCCAGCCCGCGTCCACCGTCAGCGCGGGCGACATCACCGCCCAGCGCTTCACCGTCTCGTAGCTCGCGAGCTGCGCGTTGACCGCGTCGACCCGCCGCTGCACCCGGGCGCGGACGTCCTCGCCCTGCGCCGCCGCCGCGGCGACCTGCGCCGGGTCGAGCCACACCCCCGCCACGAGGTACTTCTTCCCGTCGCCGTACACCACCACGTGCGCGAGGAGCGGGTCGTCCGCGAAGCGCAGCTCGATGTTGGCCGGCGGAACGTTCTTCCCCGCCGACGTCACCAGGATGTCCTTCTTCCGGTCGACGATCTGCAGGAACCCGTCCTCCGTGAAGCGCCCCACGTCGCCGGTCTTGAACCACCCCTCCTCGTCGAAGGCCTCGCGCGTCGCGGCCTCGTCCTTGTGATAACCCCGGAACACGCTCTCCCCCCTGGCGAGGATCTCCCCGTCCTCGGCGAGGCGCAGCGTCACGCTCGGCAGCACCTTGCCCACGGTGTCGAAGCGAAACGCGTCGGCCCGGTTGAGGGTGAGCGTGGGCGAGCACTCCGTGAGCCCGTAGCCCTCGATGATCAGCAGCCCGCAGCCGTGCAGCAGCTGCTTCACCTCCAGCTTGAGCCCCGCGCCGCCCGACAGGCAGAAGAGCAACCGCCCCCCGGTGACCGCCGCGAGCCGCTTCTGCCGCAGCGCAACATCGGTCTCCGCGGCCACCGCCTGGGCGATCTTCTCCCAGTACGCCGGCACGCTCATGAACACGCTCGGGCGAATCTCCGGCAGCCGCGCGAGCACCGTCGCCGGGTCGACGAGGTACGTCGTGAACCCGAGGGTGTTGCCGAGGCACAGCTCGCCGAAGCCGAAGATGTGGCTCATCGGCAGCCAGAGCGCGTCGACCGCGCCCTCGTCGATGAGCCCGCCGTTGAGCAGCAGCCAGTCGCGGCCGTTGACGCCGACGTTGCGGTGCGAGAGCGGTACGCCCTTCGGATTCCCCGTCGTGCCCGACGTGTAGAGCATCACCGAGGCGGCATCGAGGTCGATGGCGTCGAGCATCGCGTCGAAGCGCAACGGGTGGCTCTGGTGCGCCGCCGCGCCGACCGCCCGCGCCTCCGACCAGCGCACCAGCTTCGCCGCGACGGCC
>CAIOSS010000863.1 GCA_903860995.1 uncultured delta proteobacterium
CCTCGTGGCCCGCCGCCGCGCGCTCCGGGTCGGCGCCCTCGAACCTCAGCTCGACGGCGTGGCCCCCCTCCCGGGACGGCGCGTCGAGGGAATGCTCCGCCCCGGCCAGCGACGCCGACACCTCGCGCACGTCGGACTCCTCCACCCCGAGGTTGGCCGCCAGCTGCCGCGGGGTCGGGTCGATGCCCGCGGTCAAGAGCCGCTGTCGCTCGCGTTCGAGCTGGAAGAAGAGCTTGCGCCCCGCGCGGGTGTTGCCGGTGTGCACCAGACGGAAGTTGGTGAGCAGGAAGCGCAGCACGAAGGCCCGGATCCAGTAGCCGGCGTAGGTGCCGAAGCGGGCGCCCTGGTCGGGGTCCCACCGGCGCGAGGCCTCGACGAGCCCGGTGGAGCCCTCCTGGATGAGGTCGAGCGCGTTGGTCCACTGGCGACGAAACTCGAAGGCGATGTGCACCACGAGGCGGAGGTTGTGCACCACGAGGCGGCGCATCGCGTCGCCGTCGCCCTCGTCGCGGGCGCGCCGGCCGAGCGCCCGCTCGTCCGCCTCGGTCAGCAGCGGGTACCGACGGATCTGCTCGAGGAAGCGACCGAGCGCGTCGCGCGGCACCGCGGGCACGAGGGCCCGCTCGTCGGCCGTCGGCGCCCGGACGATCTCCCCGCGGAGGGCGCCTGCGTCGAGCACCTCGCCGACGAGGGCGTCGTCGTCATCGGGTGTGGGAAGGTCGTGCTCGTCGTCGTCCGGCGCGTTCACAGCGCGCGGTGGGTAAGCACGACCGCGGAGGGAGGGAAGAGCCCAGCGACCTTCGCGGCGCCGGGACGGCGGGGCCTTAGTAGCGGTAGTGGTTGGGCTTGAAGGGCCCGGTCGTCGGGACGCCGAGGTACTCCGCCTGCGGCGCGCTGAGGCTCGTGAGCTCGACGCCGAGCTTGGCGAGGTGCAGCGAGGCGACCTTCTCGTCGAGGTGCTTCGGGAGCACGTGCACGCCGAGGGGGTAGTTCTGCGGCTCGGTCCAGATGGCCAGCTGGGCGAGGCACTGGTTGGTGAACGAGGTCGACATCACGAAGGAGGGGTGGCCCTTGGCGCAGCCGAGGTTCATCAGGCGCCCGGAGGCGAGCACCGTGAGGCGCTTGCCGTTGGGGAAGATGTACTGGTCGAGCTGCGGCTTGATGGTGTCCTTCTTGATCTCGGGGTTCTTCTCCAGGTAGTTCACCTGGATCTCCGAGTCGAAGTGCCCGATGTTGGCGAGGATCGCGCTGTCCTTCATCCGGACCATGTGCGCGCCCGTAATGACGTCGCTGCACCCGGTGGCGGTGATGAAGATGTCCGCGGTCTCGACGACGCTCTCCAGCCGGCGCACCTCGTAGCCCTCCATCGCTGCCTGCAGCGCGCAGATGGGGTCGATCTCGGTGATGATCACCCGCGCGCCCATGCCGCGGAGCGACTGCGCGGAGCCCTTGCCCACGTCGCCGTAGCCGCAGACCACGGCGACCTTGCCGGCCACCATCACGTCGGTGGAGC
>CAIOSS010000864.1 GCA_903860995.1 uncultured delta proteobacterium
AGCCCTTGGATGGTGCCGTCCTCGCCGTAGGTCCCGTGGAGCACGGGGAAGACCACGTCGAGCGAGCCCACCGCGGGCGCTGCGTCCTGCGTGGTGACCAGCGACGCCCCTTCGCCGCCCGGCGAGACGACGACCGGCGGCGCCGTCGGGTCGAGGTGCAGCGGGGCGCCCGGCGTGGCGAGCAGCGCCTGCGCGGCGTCGTGGAGGTGCCAGCGCCCCTCCCGGTCGATGCCCAGGAGCACGGGCTCGTAGCGCTCGCGGTCGAGCGCGTCGACGATGGAGCGCGCGGAAAGGAGGGAGATCTCGTGCTCGCCGGAGCGACCACCGAAGATGACGCCGACGCGGAGCTTGCGTTCCATGGTGCCCACGGGCGTTAGCAGAGGGCGGGGGCGGCGGTGAAGAATGTGGGCACTCCCCGCGAGGAGAGGCAGTACGACCGCGCGCTTCGCAGCACGCGCACGGCGTGCGGCGGCACCGTCACCGCGCTCGTCCCGTCGGCCATCGTCGTCGCCGTAGCCGAAGGCCCCGCCCGACAGCGCGCCCACCGCGAGCCACGCCCGCCCCTCGTCGGGGGTGTACCCGCGCAGCACGGGCTTCGGGGCGACAGTGCCGACAGCGCCCGCTCGCTGCCGCCTCCGAGGCGCAGCACGACGTCGATGTCAGACAAGGCGACCCGGGCCGACTCCACCCGCAGCCGCCCGCCGGGGTAGAGCGTCACCCGGAAGCCCTCCGGTGCCGCGGCGCCCTCGCACGCGGCGAGGACGAGCGAGGCGACCAGCCAGCGGCGGCGTGGGGGCTCCATGGCGGGGGATGGTACCCCTCCCGGCCCGGCCCTTGCTCACCCTCCTCGGGAACCCTGTCGGATGTCCCGGCGTGAGCCACGCTGGCACAATCCGCAGTACCCTCCCCGACCGCCATGACAGACCTCGGCCCCCGACCCCGCTCGCTGCCCATCGCCCCGACGGCGGCGCCTGCCCGGCGCAACCTCCCGCTGGCCAACGAGACCCGCGCCATCGACCAGCGCTGGCGGCCCATCTACGCCGTCTGGGAGATCACCCTGCGCTGCGACCTCGCGTGCCGGCACTGCGGGTCGCGCGCGGGCCGCACCCGCCCGGACGAGCTGACCACCGACGAGGCCCTCGACCTCGTTCGGCAGATGGCCGAGCTCGGCACCAAGGAGGTCACCCTCATCGGCGGCGAGGCCTACCTCCGCGACGACTGGACCACCATCGCCCGCGCCGTCCGCGCCCACGGGATGGACTGCACCATGACCACCGGCGGCCGGGGCCTCACCCTGGAGCGGGTCATCGCCGCGAAAGAGGCTGGCATCCGCAGCGTGAGCGTGAGCGTCGACGGCCTGGAGGAGACGCACGACTCGCTGCGCGGGGTGAAGGGCAGCTTCCGCTCGGCCTTCGAGGCCATGGCCAACCTGAAGAAGGGGGGAATCCCCTTCTCGGCCAACTCGCAGTTCGGTCGCAAGAGCATCAAGGACATGCCCGAGGTCTTCGACCGCCTCATCGCGGCGGGCATCCACTCGTGGCAGACGCAGATCACCGTCGCCATGGGCCGCGCGGTCGACGAGCCCGAGCTGCTCCTGGAGCCCTACCAGATGCTCGAGGTGCTCGCGATGCTGGCGCGGCTCAAGCCCGTCGCCGACGCCAACCGGGTGCGCATCTGGCCGGGCAACAACATCGGGTACTTCGGCCCCTACGAGACGCTGCTGCGGGGCACGCTGCCGCGCGGGCACATGGCCTCCTGCGGCGCGGGCCGCTCGACCCTGGGCATCGAGGCCGACGGGTCGATCAAGGGCTGCCCCTCGCTGCCGACGCTGGAGTACACGGGCGGCAACATCCGCGACGTGTCCCTCAAGGACATCTGGGAGCGCTCGGCCCCGCTGCGCTTCACCCGCGACCGCACCGTCGAAGACCTCTGGGGTCACTGCCGCGACTGCTACTACAACGACACCTGCCGCGCCGGCTGCTCGTGGACCACTCACGTGCTGCTCGGCCGCCCGGGCAACAACCCCTTCTGCCACCACCGCGCGCTGGAGCTTCTGCGTAAGGGACGCCGCGAGCGGGTGATCCGGGTGGAGGCCGCGCCGGGCGAGCCCTTCGACCACGGGCTCTTCGACATCGTCGAAGAAGACTGGCCCGCCGACGAGCTGGCGCGCGCCCAACGACTGGCAGAGACCGGCGAGGGCTGGCTCACCGACTGATTCCCCCCGCGAAGGACGAAGAGAAGAATCCATGTATCAACCGCTGGCCCCCTGTCCCGGATGTTCTCGCCACGTCAGGGTCGCCGACGGGCAGTGCCCCTTTTGCGGCACCGCATTCGCTACCGGGCTCGCCCCGCGCCCTGGCGTCGCCGCCCGCACCCGCCTCTCGCGGGCGGCGCTCTTCACCTTCGCGGCCTCCGTCGGCAGCGCCGGGTGCAGCAGCGCCGTCACCAACACCGACGCCGCGCCTGCCGACACCGCCGCGGTGGTCGACCAGCCCGCGGTGGTCGACCGGCCCGTCGTGGTGACCGACCGCGGCCCCTCGGACACCGGCGGCCCGACGCCCGTCGACGCGGGCCCCCCCGACGACGACGGCGGAACCTTCGCGGAGTACGGCGGTCCGCCGCTCACGGACGCAGGCCCGCCCGACGACGAGGGCAACTCCAGCGCCGACTACGGCTCTCCCCCCGAGCGCGACGGCGGCGGGATCTTCCCCCTCTACGGCGCCCCGGCCCGGCCGGACGACGCCGGAGTTTGACAATAGTGCTGTAATTGTAGTCAGTTTCTTCGCACAACCTTCCTCAAAGGAGACTCCCGATGGCGACTTCCCTGGTTCCCTGTCCGTCCTGCGCGCGGCACGTCCGCGCCTCCGAGCGCGCGTGCCCCTTCTGCCGCTCGGTGCTCCCGTCCACCCTTGCCTCGAAGGCCATCCCGGGCGCCACCCAGCGGCTCGGCCGCGCGGCGGCGTTTACCTTCGCAGCCACCCTCGCCGCCACCGGCTGCAGCGACGACCCGGCCCCCCCGGCCGACGCCGCCGCGCTCGACACCGGCAGCGCCACCGACACGGGCCCCTCCACCGATCGCGGCACCGACACGGGCAGCGCGACCGACACGGGCTTCCCGACGGACGACGGCGGCGTCGCGCCGCTCTACGGGCTCCCGGCGCCCGACTCGGGCACCGCGACCGACACGGGCCCGACGGACGACGGCGGCGTCGCGCCGCTCTACGGGCTCCC
>CAIOSS010000865.1 GCA_903860995.1 uncultured delta proteobacterium
GTGCTTCGGGTGATCGGTCGCCTGGAGCGGATGCCCGCCAGCGACGCTGCCCCGTTGGATTTCCTATGGGCTGAAGCGGTTTCTGGACGACCCAAGAAAGCAGTTTGGCGTCCTCACGGCGCACCGCGGTGGTGCTGGTGCTGGCGCAAACACCCGTGCGAACGAAGAACTGGTGCGAGACCTCCAGAAGTTGGGTTACAACAATTTCATTCCGCTGAAGGCTTCGTGGGATGGCACAAGCGAGAAGTCGTTGGGTGCGGCTCCCGACTCGGCTCTCGAAACCATCGTGATCGCAGGCAGTTCGTGTGGGAGCTCCTGACGAACGAGGTGCCCACGAGAGGGGGCCTTCTGGTACTCGGAAAGTGCAAGCCACCCGAATCCCAGGAGACCCCCACGTCATGGAACCATGCCTCTCGTTGCCCGTCGATCGATTCGCTCCGGCCCGCCGGGAATTCGAGCTCATGGTGAGCTGGCTCGACGCCAGGGCGCTCGAGGGAGCGCCGCACAGCGTCGTCGAGGAGCACATCCTGGATGGCGGTACGGAGATGTTGCGGAGGCTCTACCAGGGCCATCTCGATGGACTCTCGGCGACCGATCGACGTGACGCCGAGGCCCTCGCCGCCCGCCGTGGCGAGGTCGTCCATCACGCCCGGCGTCCGCTGGAGTCGCTCTTCGGCGAGGTCCACCTGGACCGCTTCGCGGCCGCCGAGGAGGCCACGAAGGTCTACGACTTCGCGCTCGACGGCGCGCTCAACCTCCCGGCCGAGCTGTACTCGTTGCCGCTGCGACAGCGTGTGGCCGAGCACGCCCGCAGCGTCTCGATGGAGAAGACCGTGAAGGGCATCGACCGCACGACGGGGGCGCATGTCCCGAAGCGCCAGGTCGAGGAGCTCGCCGTGCGTGCGGCCCGCGACTTCGACGCCTTCTACGCCCAGCGCCCCGTCGTCGCGAACGACACCGTCTCGTCGGCGGCGACGCTGGTGATGACCTGCGACGGCAAGGGCATCACCATGGTGCCCCACGCGCTGCGCGACGCGACCCGCAAGATGGCCGCGGAGGCCGCGTCGACACAGCCCGCGCACCGTGATCCGATGGCGCCCGGGAAGAAGCGCAAGCACGACAAGCGGATGGCCCTCGTGACCGCGGTGTACCTGCTGGAGCCGCACGTCCGCACGGCGGCCGACGTGGTCGGGAGCCTGTCGCGGACGCCGGCGGAGAGGCCAGCCTCCAAGGCGCCACGGCCGAAGGACAAGGCCGTCGCGGCGAGCGTGATCAAGAGCCAGAAGGCGGGCATCGAGGCGATGTTCGACGAGGGCGAGCGGCGCGATCCGAAGCACCAGCGCAACGCGGTGGTGCTCGTCGATGGCGAGGAGAAGCAGCAGGCGAAGGTCGAGAAGGAGGCGAGGTCTCGGGGCTGGTCGATCACGATGATCCTGGACCTGATCCACGCGCTCTCGTACGTGTGGAAGGCCGCCGCCGCCCTGGGCAAGAGCGACCCGAAGGGGCTCGACGCCTGTGTGACGACGTATCTCCTGCGGGTGCTCCAGGGCGAGGCCCCGAAGCTCGCCACGCAGATGGTGCGGCTGGCCACCAGGCAGGGGCTCTCGGCCGAGGCCCGCAAGCCCGTCGATCGCTGCGTCCGCTACCTGCGCAAGAACGCGAAGTACATGCGGTACGACGTGTATCTCGCGGCGGGCTATCCGATTGCGACCGGCGTAATCGAAGGCGCCTGTCGCCATCTGGTCGAGGACAGAATGGGAATCACAGGAGCGCGCTGGGACCTGTACAGCGCCGAGGCCGTTCTGCGACTCCGCGCCCTGTCGATCAACGGTGACTGGGACGCGTACTGGGCCTTCCACGAACGACAGCACGCGCTACGAAACGCTAGGAATCACGAGGTTTGAGCGAGCAGAGTCGGGAGCCGCACCCGAAAACAGCTAACTTGACCGGCGCGAAGAAGCCCTGGTCTCGAGGGCTTCTTCGCCAGCGTGTTGATGGCCGCGTAGAAGCGGAGGTTTCGTGAGGGTCCCGACGACGGGGTGACTCGTCGGGCTCCCTGAAGCCGAGAGGAACCACGCGATCGCGCACGGACACCGCCGGGGCTTCGACCCTCGAGATTCGTGGCAGCAGCAACGCGGCAGGCTCGTGCCGCTCGACCTCGGCCCAGACTGCCCGGGACGACGCAGATCGTCTTCGTCGGCAGAGCCCATTCCGCCGCGCCGATCCAGTGAAGGTGAAGCAGCGGTCCCGTGTCGGCGACGACGATCACACGCGCCGAGGGTGGGCAGCCCAGTCGAGGCCTGCCTCGACGTCGCCGGACCGGAGTTCGTCGTGTTCGAGCGGCAGCACCTCCGGGGTTACAGACGACGCGAACCCGCGCGCCGTCGGGAAACGCTGCGGTTTCGGGGAGACGAACCACGCCGTGCTCGACGATGCCGATGACCTCCATGACGGTCGGAAACGTAGCCTGGGCGGGGATGCGTCGCCGCCGCGAGCGCGGGGCACCGGCGTGGTACGGTCCGAGGCCGGGAGCCGTTCCGAGGCATGCGATGGAGATTCCGCGGTTCGACCAGATGATGCTCACCTCGGGTCGAAGCGCCGAGGAGGTCGATCGCGACCTCCGGCTCCTCCTCGCAGGGAAGCTCTTCGAGCGCGGGCGCGTCTCGCTGGGCCAGGCCGCCGAGGTGGCCGGGATTGCCCTCCTCGCGATGATGGACGAACTCGGTCGCATGCGTGCCGCGGTGATCGACCACGAGCCCGAGGAGCACGCTTTCGACGCACCACGTCCGGCGGGGTGACATGCGTTTGCCGGAGGGGTAGAGATCGAGGCATGGACGACGGCGACGCGACGGTGACGGTTCGCGTGACGCTGCCCGTGCTGGAGGGGTCGGGCGGCGCGACGGACGACGCGCTCGTCGGTGCCGAGCTTCGGCGCCTCTGGGTCATCGAGCTGGTGCGTCTCCACCGCGTCGGCGTCGCACGCGGCGCCGTGCTCGCGGGTGTTTCGCGCGCCGAGTTCATGGCGCTCCTCGGCACGCACGGGGTCCCGGTGATCGACTA
>CAIOSS010000866.1 GCA_903860995.1 uncultured delta proteobacterium
CGGCGAGGGGTGCGAGCACCTCGGGGTGGGCGTCGCTGCCGAGCCCAAGCACGTAGAGCCGCAGGTCGGGCGCCTGGCGCCGCAGGTCGTCGCGCAGCCGCGTCGGGTCGATGGGCCCGACGGTGGGCGTCGCGTCGCCGAGGTAGATCACCACGCCGTTGCGCGACGGGTCGAGCGCCGCGTTGGCGTCGGCGAGGATGCGCCCGAGGTTGGTCGCGCCGCCCAGGCGCACGCGCGCCACGGCGTCGACGATGGCCTCGCGGCGGGCGTCGTCGAGGCGCGTGAGGGCCCCCGCCGGACCCGCGGCGGGTCGGCCGCGCAGGTCGCCGAACCACAGGGACACCCGGTCGTTGGCGCCCAGCTGCCGGAGCATCGCGTCGACCGCGGCGCGGGCCATCTCCAGGGCGCTGCGCTCGGTGCCCGCGGAGTCGTCGACCACCACGATGACGTCGCTGCCATCGAGCGCCTGCGTAGGAAGCGCGAGGTCGACGGAGAGGGAGGCGACGCCGTGGTGGGCGCTGTTCCAGGCGCGCGCGGAGGGCGTCGCGGGGGCCGCGTCGGTGAGCTCGACGGCGGTCTCGCCGCGAGGGCGGTAGTCGCTGCGCCGCAGCCGCACGTGGCCGTCCACCAGCCGCGCCCCCTCGGGGATCGCGACGGTGCGCGCGCCCGCGCGGGAGACGTCGACGTCGACGCTGTACTCGCCGATCAGCGGCGGGTCGCTCGCCGACGCGGCCGCGGCGACGTAGGTGCGGCGGGCGCCGTCGCGGGCGAGCCACTGCGTCCAGGTGATCGAGACGCGCAGCTCCTGCCCCGGCGCGAGCTGCCCGAGGAAGGCCCGCACGGTGCCCTCGTCGTCGGCGTAGAGCGCCGCCGTGCCGCCGTCGCGCGAGACGCTCGACAGCACCGCGGGCGACGACTCCGACCACGCGCCCGTCCCCGATCCCACGCGAAACTGCGCGATGAGCGCCCCCTCGGGGAGGGGCAGCCGCCAGTCGACCGACGAGGTGGTCGGCGAGCCGTTGAAGAAGCGCTGCTCCACCGTCGTGACGGCGAGGTCCCCGCGGATGGCGGCGCGCACCTCGTGCGATCGCACCGCGAGGGCCATCGGGGCCTCGCCGTCGGTCACGTGCGCGAAGGCCGCGCCCACGCCCCTCCCGCGGGGGCGGGCGATGCCCTGCGGCGAGGCCGCGCCGCCGGTCCAGTCGTCCCAGACCGAGGCCGGCCGGGGCGCCAGCGCGCCGGTGCCCTCGAGCGCCTCGCCCTGCGCGAGCAGGCCCTGCTGCCGACCCTGCCGCCAGGCGACCTCGCCGCGCACCACGATCACCCGCGCGCCCGCCACGCCCGGCGCGTCGCGCTCCAGCTCCAGGGCGGCGTCGCCGATCTCCACCCGGGCCTCGCCCACGGTGAACCCGCGCCCGTCGGACCCGCTCCCGCTGGCGAACACCCGGCCCCGCTCCAGCGAGGGCACCCCGTCGACGAAGCGCAGGCGCGAGTCGCCCGCCACCCGCAGCTCGAGGCCGTCGTCCGTGCGCAGCACCGCGCGACCGGCGGCGTCGGTCACCACCGTGCCGCCGCAGGGCACCCGCGCGCCCCGAGCGATCGCCTCGCCGCCGAGGGTCACGCCGCCGTGCTGTACCTCCAGCGCGCCGCAGGTGTTGCCTGTCGCACGCAGCGCGGGCGCCCGCCCGCCGCAGGCCACGAGGGAGAGCGTGGCGGCGACCCAGGCCGCGCCGCAGTGCTTCGCGCTCATCGCGCACCGCCTTCGAGGGCGGGCCGCTCGGTGATCGCCTGCGGGGTCACGTCGAAGACCCGACGGGGGTGCTCGGGGTCGAGCGCGACGGTGGTGCGAAGCACGCGCTCCTCCGCGGTGCCCTCGGCCCACAGCACGACGAGCTCGGCCGTCCCGCGCGGGCGCGCCCCGCCTCCGCGGCGCACCTCCAGGGACAGCGCCGTCGGGCGCTCGGCCAGGGTGAGGGCCTCCAGCGGAATCGCCGAGGCCACCA
>CAIOSS010000867.1 GCA_903860995.1 uncultured delta proteobacterium
GGGGATCACCCGCTCGATGCGCAGCCCGGCGCCCGCCGGGAGCGCCCGCAGCCCGGCGCCGAGGAAACCCGGCGAGGCCTGGGCGGGCCGCGGGTCGGCCATCGTCGAGGACGAGGCCATCGCCAGAACCACCCCGACCCACGCCGCCGCCCACCGCACCTGCCTCGATCGCGTCATCGGGGCCACGGTGCGGCGTTCGCACCGGGGCCGTCAAGCGCGGGCGCGGTATGCTCCGCGGGTGATGCGTCCCAGACGAAGCGGCGGGCTCCCGGTGCTGGCGCTGGCCTCGATGGCGCTGCTCGGCCTCGACTGGCCCGGGCAGGGGGCGGCGCGCGCGGCGGAGTTCGCCCGCACCGCCAGCGCTACGCGGCGCGTCGAGCTGCTGCACCTCCTGGCGCCCTCCCCCGAGCCCGAGGCCCGCGCGGCGCTGGCGTCTGCCCTCGTCGACCCGGAGGTCAGCGTGCGGGAGGCGGCCCGGGGCCTCGCGACGAGGCACCCGTCGGACGTGCTGGTCCCTGCGCTCCTCCGGGTGCTCGAAGACCCTGACGCGGACGTGCGCACCGAAGCCCTCGACGCCCTCGCCGGCGCCCGCTCGCCGGACGCGCGCCGGGCCATCGAGCGCGCCCTCTCAGACCGCAGCCCCGCGGTCCGCGCGCACGCCGTGATCGCGCTCTCCAGCGCGGGCGCAGACGCGGTGGTGGCCCTCCTCGATCGGGTGCACGACCCCGAGGGCGACGTGCGGGCGGCGGCGGCCGAGGCGCTCGGACGCATCGGCGACCCGCGCGCCACGCTTGCGCTGGTGGGAATCTCGCAAGACCCGATCCCTGAGGTGCGGCTGGCCGCGACCCGCGCCCTCGGAGCGCTCAGCGGCGGGGTCGCCGTGCGGGCCCTTGTCAGCCTCGTCCACGACGCCATGCCCGACGTGCGCCTCGCGGCGCTGCGCGGCCTCCAGCAGCACCCCGACCCCGCGACGGTGCCCACCCTCGCGGCGCTCGCGCGGCCCGAGCGCTCCGCCTCGCTCGCGGGTCGCGACGACCTCGCGCGCGCTGCCATCGCGGCGCTCGGCGACATCGACACGCCCGAGGCCCGACGAGCCCTGCTCGAGCTGGCACTCGATGCGCGAGCGGCCCGCACCCGTGATGCGATCGCCGCGCTCGGCGCCCACCCCGAGCGGCTGCGTCACGATATGTGCGCGATCCTTCCGCGGCTGCACCGGGACAACGTCGGGGCGCTCGCCGATCTCCTCGGGCACGTCGGGGGCGACGACGTGGCGACGGCCCTCCTCGACCTGCTGGGTCGCGCCGATCCCAGCCCCAGCGCAGCGAACGCCACCGCGGCGATGCTCCGCGCGCTCGGCCGCTCGGGCTCCGACCTCGCGCTGCGGGCCCTGCTCGAGCGCCTCACGAGTGCGCCCGCGCCGGCCTCCCGTGCCCGTGCTGGTGGCTGCGCGCGCGGTGCGATCGAAGCCGCCCTCCTCGACGCCCTCGCGCTCTGGGCCGACGCGCGCCAGGGCCTCGACCCGCTGGCCCTCGACCCCCTGGCCGAGGCGCTCCAGCGGCTCGACCCCTCGTGCCGCCCGCAGCTGGCCGCGATGGTCCGCCTCCTCGGACGCACGGGCAACTGCCGCGCGGCGTCCGCGCTCGTCGCGGTCCTGCGGCACCCGGACACGACGATCCGAGCGGCGGCGGCGGAGGCCCTTGGCCACGTCGCATCCACCGACGCGATGGGTCCGCTCGTCCTGGCGCTGTCCGACGAGGACGCCGCGGTTCGCGCCTCGGCTGCGGGCTCGCTGCGTGCGTTGCCCTCCGCGGCGCTGCTGCCGGCGCTGTCCCGCCGCTGGCGCGAACCCTCGCCGGTCGATCGCGGCGCCCTGCTCCTATTGATTGGTCACGCCCTGGGCGCCGAAGACCTCGCGCCCGAGGCCCGCGGGGCGCACCTCTCGCTGCTCGTCGACGCGGCCGCGCGAGGTCCGTGGCGCACCCGCGCCGCCGCGGTGCGAGCCCTCGGCGCCGCCGTCACGCACGCTGACCCGTCCGCGCTGCGCGCGCTCCTGCGCTACGCGACGGAGACCCGGCTCGCGCCCGTGGGAATCGAGGCGCTGGGAAACCTCCCGCCGGACCTGGTGACGCCCGACGTCCAGGCGGCGCTCGCTGCTCAGCTCGACGGCGCGCACGGGGCGTCCGTCCGCGCGGCGGCAGCGTGGGCCCTGCGAGCGGCCGGGGCAGACGCCGTCGAGCGGCTGCGCGGCCTCGTCGACCTCGGCGCGTCCCCGGTCGCGCACAACGCGCTCGCGGCCCTGACCCGCATTCACCCCAACGGCGACGAGGCGACCCGGTCGGCGCTGCGCGCGAGCATCCAGGGGCTCGTCGACCTCCATCCCGGGCCCGCCATGGTCGCCAACGCCTGCGCCGCAATCACACGCTTCGGCGGCTCCTGCCGCGGCGCGGTCGGCAACGCCACGCACCCTACGGGCGACGCGGTGACCACGGACCTCCGCATCCTCGACCCGTCGCGCGAAGTCCATGACCAGGCGGTGCTGGTGCGCCTCGGGGATGGCGTTTCGGTCTTGGTAACGCCCGACTTCGATGGCTGGATCCGCGTGCGCGACGGGGCCGTCGGCGCACTCGAGGTGCTCGAGGCCGACGAGGGACTTCAGTAGACGCCGAGCAGGCTCACCTTCATCGCCAGGTCACGTCGCGACGCGACCTGCCAGTGCCGCAGGACGAGCCCGAGAGACACCTTCAGGTCCAGTGCGCCATCCCGAGCAGCCAGCGCGCCGATGGGCGGAGCCTGGACGGGCTCCGGCGATCAGAAGAGTTCGAGGTACATCGCCCAGGAGAGGGCAGCGAAGGTGGCGTAGCCGACGCCGGTATGCACCGTGCGGAAGGCCCGTTTCGTGTCGTCGTCGGAGATGTTCACGCCGATGATGCCGAGGATCGGCATGAGGATCATGCCCGCGCCGTGCACCCACGCGAGAGTCTTGTGGAGGCGCAGCGTGCTCGACGCGCGGTCGGTGCCGACCGAGGCGTTGTCGGGGTCGGGCGCCGCGATCGCGAGGATGCCCGCGGTCGTGTAGAGCCCGGTGGTGAGGA
>CAIOSS010000868.1 GCA_903860995.1 uncultured delta proteobacterium
GCGCGTGGACGACCTCGCGTACTGGGACGTGGCGACCTCGGCGTGGGTGCTGGAGCCGATCGCGTACGAGGTGATCGTGGCGCACGACGCGGCGGCCGAGGGGCTGCGGGCGACGGTGCACGCGGAGTAGTCAAAGGGGGGCGCTCAATATTACCCACCCCAGCCATGAATTTGCGGTGTTGATCTAGTTTCTGGCAGATGCTGCGCATGGAGCTGCATTCCTCGATCGACCCGCAGATCTTGTCGCGCCTGGATTCGTTCATCGCGCCGGTGCTCAACTACGCGATCACGCGTCGGCAGCGGCGGACGCTGGGCCGGACGTATGTTCGGGGATTGCTCGGATCGAGCGCCCGGAAGAACGTCGAACAGATCGTTCGTGCGGAGCGAGGGCTGGCCTCGGCACCTGCCCACGAGAGGCGCATGGGGGAGATGTTGCGGGACGACGACTGGCGACACGATCTGGTGATGTGGGAGGGAGGTCGGCGCCTGCTGGAGCAGACGTCTGGCTGGAGCGCCTACACCCTGGACGATACGGCGCTGCTCAAGCAGGGCACGGAGTCCGTCGGCGTTCAGTTCCAGTACGCGGGCTGCTTGGGTCACACCGCGAACTGTCAGGCGCTCGTCACGATCGGCATCGCCCAGGAGCACGTCTCGGCTCCGCTCGCGGCAGAACTCTTCCTGCCGGAGAAGTGGGCGGGCGACATCACGCGCCGCGAGGCATGTCATGTCCCCTCAAGCGTGATGTTTCGCACCAAGACGGTGATCGGTTTGGATCTCGTGCGACGACTCGATCTGGAGGGATGTCCGAAGTGGCCCGTGCTCGCCGACAGCGCCTACGGCGAGTGCGTGGAGTTCCGAGAGGCGGTGACCCGACTGGGGTTTCCATGGGTGGTCGGCCTCGGCTTGGACACGACGGTCTGGCCCGCGGGGTTGTCTTTCGATCCGCTGCCCCGTCGCAGTCATCGCGGACGCCCGGTCGTGCGCGTGCATCCGACGGTGCCGTGTGCGCCCCGCACGGTGACGGCGTTCGCGGCGACGCTGCCGGACGTTGCGTGGCAACGCGTCTGCTGGCGTCACGGGAGCCGCGGACCACAGATCGCACGCTTCGCCGCCGTCCGCGTGCGTCCGGCGCACGGTTGGATGAACGGCGGGATCGATCCGGAGAGCCTTTGCGCCGAGGCGTGGCTTCTGCTGCACTGGCCCGACGACAAGCCCGCGCCCACGAAGGCGTGGCTGGCTTCGCTCCCGGCCGACACGGCGATCGAGACCCTCGTCGGGTTTGCGCGTCTGCGCTGGCGTGTCGAGCGCGACAATCGAGAGGGAAAGGGCCTCGCGGGCCTCGACCACTACGAGGGTCGAACGTGGCAGGGCCTGCACCACCACGCGGCGTTCGTCGTCCTTGCGCAGCAGTTTCTCGCCACCGAACGCGCGTCGGAACTGGCTGCCATAGAACCCATCGACACCATTCCGCGTGCGATGAAACCCGCCACGTCGGTCGCCGCCGACGGGGCCTTTCCCCCCTGACGATCCCGCGCTCCCCACGCCAGGTGGAATGGACGCCTCGCCGACTGCTCCGCCCGCCCCCCGGCCCTATCCACACGCCGCGCGCAGCACCTTCGAGATTACGCGGTGGTTGAGCCGAGCGCTGGCTCGCTTCGGGCTGCCGTGTTGCCCGACGTGCCATCGCGCGAACGAGCGCCCCGACGCTGCGAGCAAAATCACGAGCCGAAAACTGGACGACTTCGATCTGATCGCTGGCTGGAGTGGGTAATAATGAATGCCTCGAAGTTTTCGGCCACGACGACGATCTTGTAGTCCCATTCCTGATCGATGTGGACGACCTGCGGTTCCCCCGCGGGGCC
>CAIOSS010000869.1 GCA_903860995.1 uncultured delta proteobacterium
CGGAGCCCCGGGGCTGTCGCCCCGGGCGGGGCGCGCAGGGAGGGCGTGGACGGGTGCACCCCTCGGAGGGCGAGGCCGGTGCTCGCAGGCCTGGGCGGGTGCTCGGCGCAACCCGTCACATCCCCTGTGGAAAGGTACTAGCCGTGCCAGTCGACGCGGAGGGTTTGCAGCCACGAGGCGCGCTCGGCCAGCACCTCGTCGGAGTAGAGCCCGGGGGCCTCGTCGAGGCGGGCCTCCTGCACGGCGCCCGTCGCGGCGTCGACGACGGAGAGCACCAGCACGCCGTTGGCGCGCACGTCGAGGCGCACCTCCACCCGTGAGCCCTCGGGCATGGGCTGCGGGAAGCTCAAGCGGTACTCGCCCACGCGGGTGGCCTCGCGCTCGCTGCGCCCCTCGAAGACCTCGATGGGGGGCAGGCTCGTCCCGCCGCGCACGCTGAACATCCGCCGCCCCACGAAGGGCGTCGGCGTGCCTGCGGGCACCAGCGGGGTGAGCACCGCGCGGCGGCCCTCCGGGGTCCCAGGGGCGGGCTCCCAGGCGCGCACCGAGAAGGTGTCAGGCACCACGCCGTGCAGCGCGACGCCCACCCGGGCCCCCCCCTCGGCGAGCGCGGCGCCGTGGATGGCCGCCCCCGCCGCGACGATGGTGAGGGGGTTGAGCGGGTGCCCAGGATCTTCGTGGATACGAACCCTTGGGCAGCGCTCCCGCATCCGCTGTTGCAGGGGCCAGAGCAGCGATGATCCCCCCGTAAGCAACACCTCGTCGAGGTCGCCCCATCGCAGCGCCGCGCGGCGCAGGGCCTCCTCGGCGCACGCCATGGCGCGATCGAGCTCGCCGCCGATGGAGCGGGAGAGCTCGGCGAGCGAGAGCTCCAGGGTGACCTCCTCGCCCTCGGTGTCCTGGTCGAAGACGGGGGTGAACTTCCGGCGGCGCACGCGGGAGAGCGGCGACGGGTCGGTGCCCGCGTCGGTGTTGAGCGCGACCTTGAACCACTCGGCCATCTCGAGGAGCCGTTCACGGGTAGATTCGTTCACCGCCGCGAGGCTGAACGCATGGTCGGACGCGCGCTCGGCGTACTGCGTGACGAGGGCGTCGCGGATGCGCTGGTCCATCGCGAGTCCGCCGAGCTGGACCCCGTAGGAGTCGAGGGCGTGGAGCTGCGCCATGCCGGGGCCGCCGTCGCGGCGGAGGATGGTGACGTCGAGGGTGCCGCCGCCGAAGTCGAAGACCATGAAGGTCTGCGCGCCGGCCGTCGCGCCCGTCGACCGCGACTGGAGCCCGTAGGCCCAGCCCGCGGCGTCGGGCTCGGTGATCATTCCCCACAGCGGGAGACCGGCCATCTTGGCGGCCTGGCCCGTGGCGAGCTTCTCCCGGTTGCGGAATCGCTGCGGGTGCGACACCACCACCCCGTCGAGGGGCGGCAGCGCGGGGCGGGCGCGGATCATCTCCGCGAGCGCGCGGAGGATCACCGCGGCGACGTCGGTGGCGTAGAGGTCACGCGCGCCGACCCGCCACGGCGGACCGGCGTACACGGCGCTGCCGACGCCCATGTGGTTCTTCGACCCGCGCACGAGCACGGCGTCTTCGGGGGCGCGCTCGGCCTCGCCCACGAGCTCGCGGTAGGCCGCCGGGGCCTCCGATCCGACGACGGCGCGCGGCCCGCCGCGGGAGCTGAGCAGCACCAGCGAGGCGAGGGTGGGACCGCCGCGTTCGAGGGCCACGAGCCGGGGCTGCCCCCGCTCGACGTACGCGACGGAGCAGTACGTGGTGCCGAGGTCGATGCCGTAGACCGCCACCGGACGACGCCTATTGCCGGGTGACCCGGAGCGTCACGCGGTCGAGGTACCCCTGGCGATGGACGCCCGCGGCGATGACGGTGCGCGCGAGGTCGGCGAGGCCGAAGACCTTCTCGGGGCTGTCGTAGGAGGTCTCCGCGCTGCCGGCGGTGAACCACTCCGCGGCCAGGGCGGCGGGGTTGACGGTCCAGCGCCCGAAGAGGCCGAAGGGGTAGTCGCGCGTGCCGGGCGGGAGCTGGCGGCAGTCGATGCCGGTGCGGACCGTGAAGGGCCCTGGGAGGGTGCGCATGGGCTCGCGGGGCATCAGGAAGAAGCCGTCGAGGGGGGTGGGCGACTGCCAGGTGAGGGACACCGTGGCGATGGACGGCGGGGGCATCGCGCCGAACTGGATCACCCCGTCGAGGCGGATGCGGGCCTGGCCGTGGACGTCGCAGCGGGCGGGGATGACGAAGGTCTCGCCCTGGCGCACGGGGCGGTCGACGATGACGCTGTCGGCGGCGCCGCCGCTCTCGTTGCGGGCGGCGTTGAGCACGCGCGCGGTGAGCCCCTCGAAGGGCGACCACTCGCTGAAGTCGATGTCGCCGGGCGACTGGCGCAGCGTGATGCGCTCGACCGCGAGGCGGCGCTGCATCTCGCCCACGAACTGCCGCCCGCGAGGGATGTCCCGGGTGAGGACGAAGACCAGCAGCGGTCGGGCGCCCTGCCATCGGAAGGCGCCGGACTCGCCGGTCATGGCGGGGGAGCTGGCGGCGAAGCGCACGCCGTTCCACTGGGGGTCGGTGTTGAGGGCGGCGACGTGCTGGGTGACGCGCGACCACATGGCGGGGTCGAGCCGACGCTCCGCGAAGTAGCGGCCGTCGAAGGGCAGGATGAGCCGACCCACCCAGAGCCCGTAGCCCTCCTCGACGCGCTGGCGCAGGAGGGCCGCGAGGCAGCTCGGGTCGGCGCCCGCGGTGCAGGCCACGTCGCCGCTCGCGCCCGGCTGGAAGGGCGTGCTGGTGCTCTGGAAGCCGTCGGTGACGAGCACCGTGACGTTGTACGGGTCGAGGGGGTCGGGCTGCTGGAGGTCGGGCCGGGGGGCGCGAGGCGGCCGGCGCAGGGCGAGGTGCAGGGCGGAGTACCCGCCGCGGTAGGTCGCGGGGAGGCGGGCCTGCGGGGCCGTGAGCTGCGGGGCCTCGCAGTGCACGGCGGTGTCGACAGCGCAGCGCTGGAAGGGGTTGTTGAGCTGGAGCGCCGAGAGGGAGGCCTCGATGACCTGGGCGTGGAGGGTCTGGAGCGCGGTGCCGCGCGCCGAGGTGAACCCGCGGATGCTCTCGGAGACGTCGACGAAGACCTGGGCGCCGCGGCCCGGGGGGGCGGCGGGCGGGGCGACCGGGACGGGGGCGGGCGAAGGCGCGGGCGCAGGGCCCGGCAGGGGAGGTCGCGCCGGGTCGCAGGCCGCGAGGGCGAGGGCGAGCGCGAGTGCCTCAGTGGGTCGTGACGACGGCGGCATCGACGTACTCGCGGCTTTCGAGGGCGGCTTCGACGAGGGCGGCGGCGTCGACCTCGAGGCGCTGGTCACGCGGGCCGCGCAGGATGTACAGGGCGCGGCCGTTCTCGACGGTCTCGCGGACGGCGACGTCGTCCTGGAGCTCGACGGGGGTGAGCACCGTGCCCTGGCGCACCACCGCGACGTAGGAGTAGAGACCGCGGGTCTTCCCGGCGACGAGCACCGACCAGAGGATCTGCCCGTGCTGCACGCTCACCTGGCCCACCGGCTCGCGGTGCTGGTCGGCGTAGCAGAGGCAGTAGCGGACGCCCGGGGGGAGCGCGCAGAGGTCCTCGGGTTTGGCGTGGGGACAACGGACCGAGACGCGGAGGGGGCGTGCCATGACGATGGGGGCTCTACTCGATGGTCCAGAGGCGGCGGGCGAGGACGTGCTCCATGAAGAGCTCGAGCGGTGAGAAGCGCAGCCAGCGCGTGGACGCGGGCGGAACGAGCGGCAGCGGGGCGACGGCGTTGCGGGCGAGCTGCGCCTCGATGGCCATCTTGGTCGCCTCGAGCCCGGGGTCGATCTTCGAGGGCGACGGCAGCTCGGAGGGCATCTTCGGCGTCTCCAGGATGCTCACCTGGACCTTCTGCGCGATGGGGTCTTCGCCGAACTGGTAGTGCTCGCGGGTGCCGATCACCGGCGTGCCTTTGAATTCGCTCATCGGGTTCCTCCGGAGGGGGGCGTGCCGGGCATCGGGGGCATCCCCGGCATCGGCGGGAATCCGCCCGACGTGGGGTCGGGCGGCGGAGTCAACATCGCCGTGAGCTGCTCCCAGCGCTGCGCCGCGAGGAAGGCCTCGGCGGTCTGTCCGCGCTGCGTGGCCTGGGCGGTC
>CAIOSS010000870.1 GCA_903860995.1 uncultured delta proteobacterium
CGATCACCTGCAGCGCGGTGCCCCCGGCGCGCAGCGCAGCCGCCGCGTCGTCGGGGCGCTGCACCCGCGCGCGCACGCCCCGCATGGCCGCGTCGGCGCGCTCGACGCCGCGGGCGTTGGAGCGCACCGCGCCGCCGGGCTCGAAGCCGATGAGCTCGTCGTCCCGCAGCCGACGCGCGGCGAAGAGTGCCTCCTCGGGGGAGAGGCGCATCCGGCTGCGCACGGCCTCGAGGCTGGTGTCGCGCCCGGCAACGCCCTGCGCGAGCGCCCACACGCCCACGAGGAAGCGCGTGCAGGTGTCACGGCGGCGTTCGAAGTTCCAGGCGGCGGTCATCGGGGGGTGAGGTGTGACCCTCAGCGGTCGTGCGTGAGCTCGTCGAGCAGGGCGCGCAGGGTCTCGGGCAGGGGCACCGCGCCGCTCAGGGCCGCGGCGGTCAGCGCGAAGGTCGGCTCGACCATGCGGTACCCCGAGCGCGCCGTGGACCCGTAGCGCTCGGTGAGCGCGCGGCTGAGCGACTCCGCGGCCTCCATCGCCTCGTCCGGGGGCGCCGGGGCCGTCTTCAGCGCGAACCAGAACTGCGCCCCCATGGTGTAGCCCTTGGCGCTGCCCATCGTGAGGCCCGTCAGGAAGCGCCGCTCCTCGGGCTTCGCCAGCCGGGACGGCGGCAGCCGCGCCGCGAAGAGGTAGCGCGTCGCCACCACCCGGGCCTCGGGCGTCGTCTCCCCCGGCGTCGGCGTCGGCACCCCTGTGGCGCGCCCGACCCGCAGCTCCTGCACGTTGCCCATCGCGGCGGCCTCGACGGCGGTGTCGAGCTGCGCGGCGAGCTCGCCCGCGGTCACCGGCCGGGCCTTCGCGTCGAGCGCGAGGGCGCCCATCAGCACGTCGATGACCTCCCTCGGCGGCCGCGGCATGCGCCCCGGGACCACCACCACCGGCGCCGGGTTGCCCACGCGCATCAGGAGCTCGGAGAGGTCGTCGGTGACGTACGGCAGCTGCCCGGAGAGCATCTCGTAGAGCAGCAGCGCGGACGTGTAGATGTCGCTGCGGATGTCTGCCGGGGCGCCGAGCAGCTGCTCCGGGGCCATGTACTCCGGGGTGCCGAGGATCTGCCCCGCCCGCGTGAGCTTCGGCCCGTCGTCGATCGGGCGCGCGATGCCGAAATCGATGAGCTTCAGCACCTCGCTCCCCTGGTCGCCCCGCGCCAGGAACACGTTGGACGGCTTCAGGTCGCGGTGCACCACCCCCGCGGCGTGGATGGCCCCGAGGCCCTCCAGCAGCCCCCGCTCCAGCGAGAGCGCCTCGCGCCACGGGAGCGACACCCGCCGCACCAGCCGCGTCTCCAGCGACTCGCCCTCCAGCACCTCCATCACCAGGCACGGCGCGCCGTCGTCGAGCAGCCCGTAGTCGAGCACCCGCACCACGTTGGGGTGCTGCACCCGGGACATCAGCTGCGCCTCGCGCTCGAAGCGCTCCACGAGGTCGGGCCGCTCCTGCCGGTGCATCACCTTCACGGCCACCGCGAGGCCGAGGGTGGCATGGTGCGCGCGGTACACCTTGCCCATGCCCCCTTCGCCGAGGAGGCCCTCGATCACGTACCGTCCGAGCACCCTCTCGCCGGGGCCGACCACGCGCTACTCCCCGTCGCCCGGCAGCGACGGCACCGAGCGCCCGACCTTCAGCGCCGCGCCGGTGAACACCAGCGGCCGCGCGCCCTGTCCCCCGAGCAGCACCCCGGCGTCGCCCTCCTCCAGGGTCACCCGCACGCCCGGCACCCAGCGCCCGACGATCTCCACCAGGGCCTGCAGCCAGCCCGGGTCGTCCTGCACGAAGGACCGCGGCGCCAGGGCCGACAGCAGGTCGACGGCGTCGAGGTCGAAGGCTGCGTCGGGCGGGCACCGGAGCACCTCGTGCTCGTACACCAGCTCCATCAAGCGCGCGACCGGGTGCCACCGCGAGCGCGCCTCGGGGCGAAACGCCGCGTCGTGCACCAGCGCGCAGGTGCGCAGCCGGTGCGGGTCGACCTTCGAGCGCCCCGCGCTCAGGCTCGACCGCAGCTGGTCGAGGCACCGCTGCGCCGCGCTGCCGAAGTCGTCCCCGCCGCGCAGCCGCAGGCCCGCGAGGCACACCGCCAGGGTCGCGTGGGCGCCCACCCGCCGGGTCGCCACGTCGAGGCCCACCAGCCGCATCGCCGCGAGCGCGAGCGCCGTCGCCTGCACCGCCCGCCGGGGCACCGTGAGCGCCCCGGGGGCCACCTCGAGGAAGCGCGTGGTCGTGGGCCCGTCGGCGTCCGCGGCCCGCTCCAGGCGCCGGAGGATCGCCGCCCCGCGCGACCACGGCCACGGCCCGCCGCGGGCGGCGTCGACGTGCTCGGCGTCCATGAGCGCCCGCAGGAGCATCACCGCCGCGAAGCGCGCCGGCTCGACGGCCTCGCCCGCGGTGCCCGTCTGCCCGTCGCGGATCGCCCGCAGCTGCATCCCCGCGAACTCCGGCGCCCGGCCGTGCCCCGAGGCCAGCTCGACCCCGAGCGCCACGAGGTCGCCCACCGCGGGCACCTGGTCGACGGAGACCTGGTGGACGTGCATCGCCGCGAGCGCCGCCGCCACCCGCAGCGAGCGCTGAAACCCGCCGGGGTCGAACATCACCAGCGCGTGGTCCTGGAAGACCGCCTGGCGCACGAACTGGACGGTGAACGGCAGCTCGGCCGCGCCGATGCCGTCCGCCAGGGCCTGCGCGATCTGCACGCTCACCGGGTGCGACGGCCCGTGCACCGCCAGCGTGCGCATCAGCACGAAGAGCCGCTCGACCATCATCCGCGCGCTGGCCCCGAGGATGTCGTCGGGCATCCCCGACGGGCGCCGGATCGGCAGCGAGTCGCTCATCGCCGCGCCGCCTCGAACTCCCGCAGCGACCGCAGGCGCGCCCGCAGCTCCGGCGGGTCGAGCAGCTCGCCCGGGTGCCAGCGGGACACCGCCGCCGCCACCTCGAGGTCGGACTCCGCCGCGTCGCACAGGGCGATGCGCGTCGGCACCGGGACGCGCTTGGAGCGCACCATGGGCATACACAGCTCGGTAAAGAGCCGCGCCCGCACCAGGGCGCGCCCGAGGGTGCGCACGCTCTCCACCGACCACCCGTCGCCCTGCTGCGCGATGAACACCTCCGCCAGCACCCGCACCCCCGCGGTGCCCGCCTCGATGAAGAGGGGCGCCAGCTGCGACTCGACGAAGCCGCCGGAGAGCTCGGCCCAGCGCGGCGCGAGCGAGGGCGCGAGGCGCGGGCGCAGCTCCGCCGGGAGGGCGCCCAGCAGCCGCGGCAGCGCCGGGCGCGGCACCTGCGGCATCAGCGGCGCGAGCAGCTCGATGGCGTCGTCGCGCTCGGCCAGGATCGAGCCCAGCGCGTGGGCCTCCGGCGGCCGCAGCGCGGCGGCGTCGAGCAGCCCGAGGAAGCGCTGCGCCCCGAGGGACGCCACGATGCGCAGGGCGATGTCGACCAGCGCGGTCTCCGCGGCGGCGCCGTCGAGCAGGGCGTGGGCGACGCGGGTCGCGAGCTCGGGCGAGGCCGCGGCGAGGAGGTTGGCCAGCACCCGGTGCCCGTCGTCGGCGTGCGCGAAGGCGCGCACCGCGGCCACCGGGAGCCCCGGGAAATCCACGCCGCGGAGCACCTGGCGGGCGAAGGGGTCGTTGCGGCGCACGCTGGAGGCGAGCAGGTCGACGACGTCGACGTCGAGGTGCTCGCGCAGCGCGTCGGCGAGCTGGCGCGCGAGCGCGTCGGGGTTGCAGTCGGCCTGGAGCGCGGGGATCGCCACGATGGCCGTGGCCTCGCAGAGGCTCCAGCGGGCGGGCGCCTCGCAGCGGTACCGGAGCGCGGCGCGCCGGGCCTCGTGCATCACTGGCGGCGCGGCGTCGACCGCGGCGTCGACCGCGGCGTCGAACTCCTCGCGCGCCGCCACCGCGTCGAGGTCGAGCGCGGCGAGATCGACCACGTTGTCCTCCAGGGACTGCACCCCCGGGAGGCGCACCGCCGAGAGGCCCCCCTCCAGGAAGCCGTCGGGGGCCACCACGGCGTCGGGCAGGTCGGCCTCGACGGCCTCCATGAAGCTGGTCTGCAGCTCGACCTCGAAGCCCGCGGCCGCCCCGCCGCCCCAGAGCCAGTCGCGGAAGCGCTCGAGCGACGACACCTCGGACTCGCAGCGCGCCAGCTCCTCGGCGAGCTGACACAGCTCGTGCACCGACACCCCCTCCCGGGGCGCCACCTGCCGCAGCCCCGCCATGAAGGTCGGGAGCAGCCAGCGCACCTCCTCGTCGCCCCCGCCGAGGGCCACGTCGTCGCGCACGTACAGCTCCGTCGCCCCGAAGCGCACCGGCACCCGGTCGAGCGCGAACCACGCGTCGCGCAGGCGGGCGGCGGCGGTCTCAACGGCGGTCCCGTGGGTGCGCGCGGTGCGCACCAGGGCGTCGAGCGAGCGACCGAGGGTGCGAACGTCCTTCGGCGACACGCCTCCCATGATAGCGGACGCGCCCCCGCGTCGGTGTCAGGAACTCCGTCGCCCCCTCAACAACAACCCCGCCAACCACTCCGCCGGGACGCAGCGGCATGGCCGCCGCAGGCGATCAATGGTCGAGGTCGACGCCCGCACGGAGGAGCTGCAGCTGCTCGCGCACCACCGCGCGCAGGTTGCGGAGGTTGAAGGGCTTCTCGATGAGGGCGTTGGGGGCCTTGTCGAAGAACGCGCGCGCCTTCGGGGTGAAGGTTCCGCCGGTCACGAAGATCATCCGCTCCTGCTGGTCGGCGGCGAGCTGGCCGAGCTCGGCGTGCAGCTCGATGCCGTTCATCTGCGGCATCATCACGTCGCAGAGGATGACGTCGTAGCGCTGCCCGGCGCCGATGAGGGTGAGGGCCTCGCGGGCGCTCTCCACGACGAACACCTCGTGGTCGCGCTCGAGCACCCGCCGCAGGGTGGTGCCCACCATGGGGTCGTCGTCGACCACGAGGATGCGACCGTCGCGCTTGCGGGTCTCGGTGATCGCCTGCGGCGTCGCCTCCGGGACGACCTCCACCGGCACGCCGGGCAGCGACACCACGAAGCTGGCCCCCTGCCCGGGCTCGCTCGCCACGGTGATCTCGCCGCCGAGGGCCGAGATGATGCCGTGGCAGATGGAGAGCCCGAGGCCGATGCCCCGGCCGACCGGGCGCGTGGTGAAGAAGGGGTCGAAGATCTGGCCGCGGTGCTCCGGCGCGATGCCCACGCCGCTGTCGTGCACCTCGATGAACACCCGCCCGGCGGGGTTGGTGCGGGTCACCACGCGGATGGTGTTGCGCTCGGCCATGCCCTCGGGCAGCGCCTGCGCGGCGTTGAGCAGGAGGTTGATGAACACCTGCCCGAGCCGCGCCTCGTCGGCCTCCACGGCGGGCACCCACTGGTAGTCGAGCACCAACCGCGCGCGTCGCCGCAGCTCGGTGGACACCATGCTGATGGAGAGGTCGAGCACGCTGTGCACGTCGAGGCGCACGCGCCGCTCCTCGTCGGCGCGGGCGAAGGTCTTGAGCGCCCGCACGATGCGCCGCACCTTCTCGGCCCCCTGGCGCCCCTCGGCGGCGAGCTCTTCGATGTCCCGCACGCGGTCGGCGGGCATCCCCGTGGCGAGCGAGCGCACCTCCTCGACGATGAGGTCGAGGTTGGCCGTGACGTACGCGAGCGGGTTGTTGATCTCGTGCGCCACCCCGGAGGCCAGCGTGCCGACGGAGGCCATGCGGTCGTTGAAGAGCAGCTGGGCCTGGGCCTGCTTGCGCTCGGAGACGTCGAGCACGGTGCCGAGGTAGCCCGTGACCGCGCCGTCGTCGTCGCGCACCGCCACGGCGGTGCTGTACACCCACGCCGTGCGGCCGTCGGCCAGGCGGTAGCGGCACTCCGCGCCTAACTCCCGGCCCTGCTGGTCGGCCTCGACCCACGCGGTCATGACCATCTCCCGGTCGTCGGGGTGCATCACGAAGTCCCACGGCTGCCCCATGGTCTGGTCGATGGGGTAGCCCGTGAGCTGGCGCCAGCGCTCGTTGACGGCCGTGTAGCGCCCCGCGAGGTCGATCTCGAAGATGCCGACGGGCACCTGCCGGGCGAGGGTGCGGGAGCGCGCCTCGCTCTCGCGCATCGCGCGCTCGGCCTGGCGCTGCGCCGTGATGTCGATCATGTGGGCGATGTAGTGCCGGGGCTGCCCGTCCTCGCCGTGGGCCAGCGAGACGTGCAGCCGGATGTCGATGGTCGCCCCGTCCTTGCGGATGTAGCGCTTCAGGCGCTCGTAGAAGGTGCGCTCGCCCTGGTAGAGCTCGTTCACCAGCACGAAGTCGCCCGCCAGGTCGTCGGGGTGGGTGACCTCGTGGAAGGGCCTCGCGAGCAGCTCGTCGGCGGTGTACCCGAGCATCGAGCAGAGGCACTGGTTGACCCGGATCCAGCGCCCGTCGAGGCCGGTCATCGCCACGCCGATGGGCGCGTGGTCGAAGGTGAGGCGGAAGCGCTCCTCCGCGGCGCGGAGCAGGTCGCCCTGGCGCCGGCGCTCGGTGACGTCGCGCCCGAGAACGGCCATCGTCGACCGCCCGTCGAAGGTCATCGGCACGATGAGGGTCTCCATCCAGAGGTCGGTGCCGTCGTCGCGCACGCAGCGCACCTCGCGCGGCTCGACCGCGGCGTTGGTGGCCACGACGCGGCGCAGGCGCTCGCGGTAGGCCTCGCGGTCGTCCGGGTGCACCAGCGCGATCGCCTCGCGGCCGAGCAGCGCCTCCGCCGACGCGGCGCCCACCGAGCGCACCAGCGCGGGGTTGGCGTAGACGACGCGCCCCTCGTCGATCACCAGCACGATCTCCGGCGAGCGCTCGATGAGCTCCCGGAAGAGCGACTCCGACCGCACGAGCGCCGCCTCCATCGCGTGCAGCGCGGCCGCGCGTGGCTCCCCCCCGGTGACGCCCTCCCCGCTCTCCAAGTCGCTCTTTGCACTCACGGGGCTGTTTCTAGCGCGCGCGGGGAATTCCAGCATCTCCTTCGGGCCGCGATGGCCCTCGAAATTGAAGGTGTCCGGACCCCCGGTCACCGCCTCTCGGCACGATCGGTCGATTGCTTCGGCGGCGGTCGACGTAGGGGCGGCACCGGTGCCATGGTCCGGCGCCATGCCGCTGCGCCTCGTGATCGACACCAACGTGCTGGTGGCGGCGCTGCTCACCCCGGGCCGCACGCCCGATCGCGCGCTGGCGGCGGTGTTCGCGCGGGGCGACCGGGTGCTCTACGACCCGCGGATGGAGGCCGAGTACCGGGCGGTGCTGGCGCGGCCGAAGTTCCGCGCCATCAACCCGGCGGCCGCGGACGCGCTGC
>CAIOSS010000871.1 GCA_903860995.1 uncultured delta proteobacterium
AAGAGGTCGCCCGCGAGCTCGAGGGCAAGCTCAAGGTCGTCAAGGTCAACGTCGCGGAGCACCCGCAGATCGGGCAGATGTTCCGGGCGGCGGAGGTCCCGATGCTCATCGTCGTGGTCGGCGGCCGGCCGGTCAACGCCGCCAAGGGGGCCATCACGAAGGCGGAGATCCTCGAGCTCGTCGAGCCGCACTTCCCGGGCGCCGAAGACGAGATCCCCGCGAAGGAGCTCCCGGCGCTCATCAAGGCGGGCAAGGTGCTCGTGGTCGACATCCGGGACTCGGGGCCCTTCCAGCGGGCGCACATCCCGGGCGCGCGCAACGTGCCCGGCGAGAGCATCACCCTCGCGGCGCAGGGGCTCGCGATGGAGCGAAAGCCCGTGGTGCTCTACGACCGCTCTGGCGGCGAGGACGTCCGCAAGGCCTTCGAGGCGCTCCAAGTGGTCGGGCTCCCGGCGGCCATCCTCAAGGGGGGATTCCTGGCCTGGGAGGCCGAGGGATACAGCATCGAACGATCGTGATTTCCGCGGTCCCGCACCACACTTGACGGTCCCCGGTCGGGGCTCAAGGGTGCCGGGGATGGAGCTGACTCCGACGCCGGTGCGGGATGGCGACGGCAAGGTCGACATTCTCCTCGTCGACGACGATCCGAAAAATCTGTTCGCCCTCGAGGCCATGCTGTCCGACCTCGGGCAGAACCTCGTGCGCGCCACCTCCGGGGTCGAAGCCCTCCGGCGACTGCTGGAGCAGGACTTCGCCCTCGCGCTCCTCGACATCCAGATGCCCGGGATGGACGGGTTCCAGACCGCGGCGCTCATCCGGGCGCGCGAGCGGTCGCGGCACATGCCGATCATCTTCCTCACCGCGTACGACAAGAGCGACGACCAGATATCCCAGGGTTATGAGCTCGGCGCGGTCGACTTCCTGTTCAAGCCCATCGTCCCGGCGATCCTGCGGGCGAAGGTGCGGGCCTTCGTCGACCTGTCGCGCAAGACCGAGGAGGTGAAGCGCCACGCGCTGCTGCTCCGCGAGGTCGAGCAGCGCGAGCACGACCGGCGGCTCCAGGAGGACACGCAGCGCGGGGAGGCCGAGCGGCTGCGCGAGGAGATGATCAAGGAGCGGCGGCTCGCCGAGACGCTCGCCCACACCGTCGCCGAGCGGCACCGCGCGGAGGTGGCGCTGCAGGCCAGCAACGACCGGCTGCGCTTCCTCTCGGAGATGGCCAACCGGCTCCTGGTGGGCGAGCGCCCGAAGGAGCTGCTGCACACGCTCTACCGCGACCTCTCGGCGCACCTGAACCTGGAGGTGTACTTCAACTACCTCCTCGCGCACGACGGCCGCACGCTGCGGCTGGAGGCGTACAGCGGCGTCGAGCCGGCGGAGGCCGAGGCGATCAGCACGCTGCAGCTGGGCGAGTCGATCTCGGGCACGGTCGCCCTCACCCGGCGGCCGATCATCGCGGAGGACATCGAGCGCTCGGACGACCCCACGCTGGCCTCGGTGCGCCGGCTGGGCATCACCACCCACGCGTGCTTCCCCCTGGTGGCGCAGGAGCGCCTGCTCGGGACGCTCTCGTTCGGCACCCGGCGGCGGGCGGCCTTCGCGCCGGACGACATCGCGGTGATGCAGGTGGCCTGCGACCAGGTGGCGGTGTCCCTGGAGCGCGCGCGGCTCATCGAGGAACTCTCGCTTCGCAACCACGACCTCGCGGACGCCGACCGTCGGAAGGACGAGTTCCTGGCGATGCTCGCGCACGAGCTCCGCAACCCGATGGCGCCGATCGTCAACGCGGTGCACCTGCTCCGGCTGCCGCAGGCGAAGGGGCCGGTGGTGCAGCGCGCCCTCGACGCCATCGACCGGCAGGTGGGCCACATGGTGCGCCTCGTCGACGACCTGCTCGACCTCTCGCGCATCAACACGGGGAAGGTCGAGCTGCGCAAGGAGCGGGTGTCCCTGGCGACCATCATCGATCACGCCGTCCAGACGAGCGCGCCGCTGATGCAGAAGCTCCAGCATGAGTTCGTGGTGTCGATGCCGCCGGACGACCTCTGGCTGATCGCCGACCGCACGCGGCTCACGCAGGTGGTCGCCAACCTGCTCAACAACGCAGCGAAGTACTCGCCGCCCGGCGGCAGGGTCGACCTCATCGGCGTGCGGGACGGCCTCGAGGTGGTGCTCACGGTGCGCGACCGGGGCGTCGGAATCCGCCCCGACATGCTCGACTCGGTCTTCGGCCTCTTCGTGCAGTCCGACCGCACCGCCGACCGCTCGCAGGGGGGCCTCGGCATCGGCCTCACGCTGGTGCGGAGCATGGTCGAGATGCACGGCGGGAGCGTGTCGGCGCACAGCGAGGGCCTCGGCCGCGGGAGCGAGTTCGTGGTGCGCCTGCCCATCGTCGACGCGCGCTCCATGCCGCCGCCGCCCCCGTACCCCCCGGCGCTGGAGCCCCCGGCGCGGGCGCTGCGGGTGATGGTGGTGGAGGACAACGCCGACGTCCGCGAGACCATGCGGGACTTCCTCCAGCTGTCCGGGCACGAGGTGACCGTGGCGGTGGACGGCCCCAGCGCGGTGGATGCGCTGATCGCCGAGCGCCCGGACGTGGCGCTGGTGGACATCGGCCTGCCGGGCCTCGACGGCTACCAGGTGCTGGCCACGCTGCGCGAGCGCGAGGCCCGGCTGCCGACGGTGTTCATCGCCCTCACCGGCTACGGCCGGCCGCAAGACCGCCAGCGGGCCTTCGAGGCGGGCTTCCACGACCACCTCGTGAAGCCCGTCGACTCCGACGCCCTGCTCCGACTCCTCGACGACTTCCGATCAACGCTCGGAAGGGACCTCTCCGATGCCGACCGCTGACGCCTCGGGCCCGAAGGACCTCCTCGACCACCGCGAGCTGCTCGGGGTGCTCACGGCCTTCCGGAAGGGGGACTTCAGCGCCCGGATGACGCCGGAGTACACGGGCATGGCCGGGCGCATCGCCGACGTGCTCAACGAGGTCATCGAGCGCAACGAGCGGCTCGCCCAGGAGCTGGAGCGGATCCGCAACACCGTCGGCAAGGAGGGCAAGCTGGGGCAGCGCGCCTCGCTGGGCGCCGTGAGCGGCGGCTGGGCGACCTCGATCGACTCGGTCAACTCGCTCATCGTCGACCTGGTGAAGC
This sequence comes from uncultured delta proteobacterium, assembly GCA_903860995.1. Lineage (GTDB taxonomy): Bacteria > Myxococcota_A > Polyangia > Polyangiales > SCUS01. The sequence goes on from CAIOSS010000871.1 coordinate 3,153, forward strand.
CGAACGCGGAGGTGACCCGGGTGATCGGCGCCGTGGCCCGGGGCGACCTCACCGGCAGCATTGCGGAGGAGGCCCCGGGGGAGCTCGCCGCGCTCAAGGACAACGTCAACCGGATGATCGCCAACCTGCGGGAGACCACGCAGAAGAACGCCGAGCAGGACTGGCTGAAGACCAACCTCTTGCGCTTCACCCGGGTGCTAGAGGGGCAGCGCAACCTGGAGGCCGTGGCGCGGCTGATCTTGAAGGAGCTCGCGCCGCTGGTGTCGGCCCAGCAGGGGGTGTTCTACCTGATGGACTCGACCGACGCGGTCGGCCACGACGAGGGCGCGCTCAAGATGGTCGCGAGCTACGCGTACCGCGAGCGCAGGCACCTCTCCAACCGGATCAAGGTGGGCGAAGGGCTCGTGGGGCAGTGCGTGCTCGAGCGCGAGCGCATCCTGCTGACGGAGGTGCCGGAGAACTACGTCAAGATCGGTTCGGGCCTCGGCGAGGCCACGCCGCGCAACATCGTGGTGTTGCCCGTGGTCTTCGAGGGCGTGGTGAAGGCCGTCATCGAGCTGGCGTCGCTCTACCGCTTCAGCGAGATCCACCTGGCCTTCCTCGACCAGCTCACCGAGAGCGTCGGCGTCGTGCTCAACACCCTCGCCGCGGGCACGCGCACCGAGGAGCTCGAGGAGCGCTCGCAGCTCCTGCAGATCCAGAACGCCGAGGTGGAGCGCAGGAACCGCGAGATCGAGCAGGCCAGGATCGCCCTGGTGGACCGCGCGCAGCAGCTCTCGCGCTCGTCCAGGTACAAGAGCGAGGTTCTCGCCAACATGTCCCACGAGCTGCGCACGCCGCTCAACAGCCTGCTCATCCTGGCGCGGCTGCTCGCGGACAACCGCGAGGGCAACCTCGACCCGCGCCAGGTGGAGTTCGCGCAGACGATCTACACCGCCGGCGCCGACCTCCTCTCCCTCATCAACGACATCCTCGACCTCTCGAAGATCGAGTCGGGCACCATGGCCGTCGACGTCGACGAGGTCGGCCTGCGGGCCGTGCAGGAGTTCGTCGAGCGCACCTTCCGCCAGGGCGCCCGGGACAAGGGCCTGGAGTTCAGCGTCGAGCTCGCGCCGCGGCTGCCGGCCACCGTGTACACCGACCCCCGGCGGCTCCAGCAGGTGCTCAAGAACCTGCTCGCCAACGCGTTCAAGTTCACCGAGAAGGGCTCCGTCTCGCTGCGCATCGACGTCGTGAAGGAGGGCTGGAGCCCCGAGCACGACTCCCTCAACCGCGCCGAGATGGTCCTCGCCTTCGCCGTCATCGACACCGGCATCGGCATCCCGGCGCAGAAGCAGAAGGTCATCTTCGAGGCCTTCCAGCAGGCCGACGGCACCACCAGCCGGAAGTACGGCGGCACTGGCCTCGGGCTCTCCATCAGCCGCGAGATCGCGCGCCTCCTCGGCGGCGAGATCCGCGTCACGAGCGCGCCCGGCGAGGGGAGCACCTTCACGTTCTTCCTCCCGCGCACGCCCAACCCCTCGGCCCTCGCCGGGACCCCGAGCGTCGGCCGCGCCGCCCCGGCGCCGCAGCCCCCGGGCGCGCCGCAAGACCCGTCGCCCCCCGAAGGGAGTGACGCCGAGGGCGCCCTGGTCGAGCCGCTCGACCCGGCGCACCTCGTCGCCGATGGGGCCATCGCCGACGACCGCGACGCCATCCAGCCCGGCGACCGGGTGCTGCTGATCATCGACGACGACCCACCCTTCGCGAAGATCCTGCTCGAGCTCGCGCGGGAGAACGGCTTCCGGGGAGTGGTCGCGCTGCGCGGCGACACGGGGCTCACCCTCGCCCGCGAGCTGCGCCCCGACGCGATCACCCTCGACCTCCGGCTGCCCGTGGTCGACGGCTGGGGCATCCTCGACCGGCTGAAGCACGACCCGCGCACCCGGCACATCCCCGTGCATCTCATCTCGGCGGTGGAGGAGGGCCGGCAGCGGGGCCTGCGCCTCGGGGCGATGGCGTACCTCCAGAAGCCCATCGACCGCGCCACCCTCTCGAGCGCCCTCGCGCGCGTGAAGGGCTTCATCGAGCGGCGCGTGAAGAACCTCCTCATCGTCGAGGACGACCCCACGCAGCGCGCGGCCATCGTGTCGCTCATCGGCGACGGGGACGTGCACAGCACCGCCGTGGGCACGGCGCGCGAGGCCCTCGACGCCCTGCACCGCGAGCGCTTCGACTGCATGGTGCTCGACCTGGGCCTGCCCGACATGACCGGCTTCGAGTTCATCGAGCGGGTGAAGGCCGAGCCCGCGCTCGGGGAGGTGCCGATCATCGTGTACACGGCGCGCGACCTCACGCCCGAGGAGGAGACGGAGCTCAAGCGGGTGACCGACGCCATCATCGTGAAGAGCGCGAACTCGCCGGAGCACCTGCTCGACGAGACCGCGCTCTTCCTGCACCGCATCGAGGCCAACCTGCCGGAGAGCAAGCGCCGGATGCTCCAGCAGGTGCACCAGTCCGACCCGGCGTTCGTCGGCCGGAAGGTGCTCGTGGTGGATGACGACGTGCGCAACATCTTCGCCATCGCCAGCGCGCTCGAGCGCCAGGGGATGGTGGTGACCTTCGCGGAGAACGGCCGCCGGGGCATCGACACCCTCAAGGCCGCGCCGGGCGTCGACGTGGTGCTGATGGACGTGATGATGCCCGAGATGGACGGCTACGAGACCATGCGGGAGATCCGCAAGGACCCGCGCTTCGCCGCGCTGCCGATCATCGCCCTCACGGCGAAGGCGATGAAGGGCGACCGGGAGAAGTGCATCGCCGCCGGGGCGTCGGACTATGTCACCAAGCCCGTCGACCCGGACGCCCTGCTCTCCCTCCTGCGCATCTGCCTCTATGGAAAGTGACGCGAGCGACGGAGTCGAGGCACTGGAGCTCGGATCTCCTTGGGGAGGGGGATCTTCCGGCGCGACGGGGTCGACCTCCGGCGACCGCCGAGAGCGGGGTGGTGCCCCTCGCGGCGGTGCGGGGCTGAGGCGCGGCTTCAGGACACCATCGAGCCGCGCAGGAGGCGGGCGACGGTCTTGAGCAGCAGCGTCAGGTCGACGGGCTTGGTGAGGTAGGCGGTGAAGCCCGCGGAGATGGCGCGGGCGCGGTCTTCCGGGCGGGCGAAGGCCGTGAGGGCGACGGCGGGGATGGCGCCGCCCTCGGAGGCTGGCCAGGCGCGCACCCGGGCGATGAGCGCGAGGCCGTCCTCGCCGGGCATCCCGATGTCCGAGACCATGACGTCGGGGCGGTCGGCGCGCAGGAGGCGGGCGGCCTCGGCGGCGTCGGCGGCGGTCGAGACCGTGGCGCCGCAGGACTGGAGCAGCGAGCGCAGGAGCTCGCGCGCGTCGACCTCGTCGTCGACGACGAGCACGTGCACGCCCTCCAACGAGGGGTCGTGGTCGAGGGCCCCGGCGCCCTCCCCGGGCGGGGGCGGCGCGGAGCCCGGGTCGGACCAGCGCCCGGCGGTCTGCGCCGCCATGGCGATGAGCGGGAGGCGCACGACGAAGGTGGCCCCGTGACCGACGCCCTCGCTGTGGGCGGACACGGTGCCGCCGTGGAGCTCGACGAGGTGGGAGACGATGGCGAGGCCCAGCCCGAGGCCTCCGTGGCGGCGTCCGCGGCTCGCGTCGGCCTGGCGGAAGCGCTCGAAGACGTGCGGCAGGAACTCTGGCGCGATGCCCTGCCCGGTGTCGGCGACCTCGAGCTCGACGTGCTCCTCGACGCGGCGCACGCGCACCGTCACCCGTCCCCCCCGGGGGGTGAACTTCACGGCGTTGGAGAGGAGGTTCCAGACGACCTGCTGCACGCGCCCCGCGTCGGCGGAGAGGGTGCCCACGTCGCGGTCGCACGACACCTGCACGAGCACCCCGCGGGCCTCCGCGGTCGGGCGCGTCGAGTCGACCGCGGCCCACACCACGGCCAGCGGGTCGACCGGCTCGAGCTCCAGCGGGAGCTTGCCCGACACGATGCGGCTCATGTCGAGGATGTCGTCGACGAGCCGCGCCTGGAGGTGGGCGTTGCGCTCGATGGTCGCGAGGGCGTGATCGCGCCGCGCGTCCGGGAGCCTCGGCCCCTGGAGCATCCGCGTCCACCCGAGGATGGCGTTGAGCGGCGTGCGCAGCTCGTGGCTCAGCGTCGACAGGAACTCATCCTTCAGCCGGTTGGCCTGCTCGGCCTCCGCGCGCGCCTGCTCGGCGCGGCTGAGCAGCTCGGCGCGCTCGAGCTCCGCCGCCCGCCGCTCGCTGATGTCCCGGACGATCGCCAGCACCAGGCGCTCGCCGCCCACGTCGGCGCCGCGGGCGCTGGTCTCGACCGGAAAGGTCGTGCCGTCGCGTCGGCGGTGCACGGACTCCGAGAGCAGCCCCTCGCCGTTGGCCCGCGCCATCCAGTCGTGCAGGTCGGGCAGCGTCTCGGGCGCGCGCAGGTCGGACTTGCGCAGCCCGAGCAGCGCCTCGCGGTCGTACCCGTACGCGGCGACGGCGGCCTCGTTGGCCTCAACGATGCGCCCGTCCGACGCGCGCAGAAACAGGATGATGTCGCGCCCCTCCTGCGAGAGAAGCCGGTAGCGCTCCAGCGCCGCCGCCGTGCGCGCGGCCTCGGTGACGTCGCGCTGGGTGCCCCACGCGCGCACGAGGCCGCGCTCGTCGACCACGCCCACCAGGCTGTTGACGAAGTGCCGCTCGCGGCCGGCGCGGTCGCGCTCGACCGAGGCGACGTCCGAGAGCCGGTAGCCGTTCTCGACCAGGGCCGTGAGGTACGCGACGCTGCCGGGCTCGGACGCGGGCATCAGGTCGCCGACGCGCGTGCCGAGGATCTCCTCCGCGCGCTCGTAGCCGTGCATCCGCGCCAGGGCGTTGTTGCACTCCGCGAGCCGGGCGTCGCGGAACATCGCCGCCACCTGCTGCTCGACCGGGAGCGAGGTGTCGATCGGCGGGTCGACCTCGAAGCGCCAGATGGCCTCCGGGCTCAACGCCACGAGGTCCCGGTAGCGCCGCTCGGTGTCGCGCTGGGCGCGCTTCACGGCCCGCAGCTCGAGCTCGGCGGCGGCCACGGCGGCGAGGTCGCGCAGGATCGACCGGTCCCGCTCGGTCCAGCTGCGGGGCTGGTGATCGATGACGCAGACCACCCCCAGGAGGAGGCCGTCGGAGGTCGCGATGGGCGCGCCCGCGTAGGCCACCACGCCGGCGCGCGCGAGGCCCGGGATCGCGCAGAGCACGGGGCGGTCGCGCAGGTCGGTCACGAGCAGCTCGCCGCCGTCGGTGATCACGTGCGCGCAGACGGACTCCTCGATCGGGATGGCGACGCGCGCCCCGGGGGGCACGTCGAGGCCCACCTGCCCGAGCACGACCTGCCGCCGGTCGTCGACGAGCGAGACCAAGGCCACGGGCGCCGCGAGGAGCAGCCGGGCGAGGCGGGCGAGGCGCTCGAAGGCCGGGCCGGGGTCGTGATCGGTGAGCTCCAGCGCGTTCAGCGCGGCGAGCCGATCGGGGTCATCGAGCCGGGGATGGGTCATGGCGTGGCAGGTCCCTGCCGGGGGGAGGCGCGGTGTTGGTTCGACCCGCGGCTCGCATCGTCGTCTGTACCCTTAACGCCCAGGGCGCTCATCCGTAAGCGACCGGCGCCCGCCCGGGGCGCTCATTCCGCGGCCCTCAGGAAGGTCTCCAGGTCGACGAGCTGCTCGGGGGTGAGCGCCGAGGTGCGCCCGTGCCGGTCGCCGACGTTGCGGGCGACGAGCACGTCCCGCAGCGTGGCGGCCGAGCCGTCGTGGAGGTAAGGGGGCGTGCGCCACAGGTCGAGGAGCGTGGGGGTGTCGATGCCCGGGAGGGCCGCACCGAGGCGCTGACCGCTGCCGGGCCGGAGGGTGCCCACGTCGTGAAGCAGGGGCGTGCGGCCGCCCGCGAGGAAGGCGCTGTCGGTCATCCGCGGGCCCGCGTGGCAGGTGGCGCACCCGGTGGCGTCGCTGCGGAAGAGGTCGCGACCGCGGGTCCACGCGGTGACCCAGGCGGGGTCGCCGGGGCGGCGGTCGGGCGAAGGGCCGACGCGCCGGAGGCTGCCCACGTAGGCCGCGAGGGCGTCGAGCTCGGCCGAGGCGCCCACCTTCGTGGCCCCGAGCGGCCGGTCGCGGTCCCCGGCGTGGAACACCTCGTCGGCGATGAACCCGCGGCCCCCCTGCGGCCCGCGGATGTCGTGCTCGAAGTCCTGCACCTCGTCGAAGTTGCCGCTCCAGTGCATCGGGCCGTGCATCGCGCCGCCGCGCCCCAGCAGCGGGATCGTATTCCGCAGCCCCTCCCCCCGCTGGGTGAAGTCCCACACAAGGTTGTCGCCCTCGCCGTCGAGGTGGCAGCTCGCGCAGGACAGGTAGGCCGTGCGGCTCATGCGCGGGTCGCGGCTCGCGTAGAAGATCCGCTGGCCGAGCGCGACCTCCGGGCTCAGGGGCTCGGCGGTGACGGTGCTCACCTCCGCGAGCGCGGCGGGCGCCCGCGAGAGGTCGCGCACGTCGTAGACGCGCACCGTGCGGGTGGTGAAGCCCTGGACGAAGAGCAGCCGGCCGTCGGGGCTGAGCGCGAGGCCCTCCGGGGCGCCGCCCACCTCCTGGATGGAGCCCGTGATGTTGAATCCGTCGGGGTCGAGCGCGACGACGACCTCGGCCCCGAGGAGCGCGGCGTACACCCGGTCGCCCTGCGGCGAGAAGACCACCGCGGAGGCGTAGTCGAGGTCGTCGAAGGAGAAGCGGGTCCCCTCCGTCGGGGGGTTGGCGCCCTCCCCCGGGCTGAGGTCGGAGAGCACCGCGCGCGCGGTGGTCTGCGAGGTGAGCGGCTCGCGGGTGCGGAAGGTCCCCGTCACCACGTTGGCCTTGAGCGAGGGCGCGATGGCGCGGCGGCCCGACGGCGCGAAGGCCAGCGCCCCGAGGAAGCTCGGGACGCCGCTGTTGTCGGTGTCGCTGTCGAGGTCCTCCTGGCGGGGGAGGAGCCCGACGCCTACCCGCCGCGGGGCGCGGAAGTCTGCCGCGTCGACCTGCACCACCCGGGCGCCCTCGTCGTCGCCCCGCCAGCGCGCCACGAGGACCGTGCCCGCGGCGTTGACCGTGACCCCGCGCGCATCGAAGCCCACGTCGACGGAGCCCACGACGGCGCCCGCGGCGGCGTCGACGACCGCGAGCCGCCCGGCGTCCTGGAGGGTGACGAAGAAGCGCCCTCCCCGCGGGTCGGCCGCGACGCCGAAGGGCCGGGAGCCCGCGCCGAGGTCGACCACCGCGCGGCGGGCGCGGGTGGCGGCGTCGAAGAGCCAGAGCGCGCCGTCGTCCTGGCAGGCCACGGCGACGATGCCGCCGGAGACGGCGACGGTGCGCGGGTGGTCGCACGCCGGGAGCACCGCGAGGCGGGTCGCAGGCTCGGCGGCGAGCACGGCGACGGTGTCGGCGTCGGGGTTCACGACCCAAAGCTCCGCGCGGGCGGGGTCGTACGCGAGGGTGCTCGACGCGGTCGGGCGCGGGTCCGTCGGGCGCGCGACCACGCGCAGCGCCGCGGAGACCTCTGCGCGCATCCCGCGGGCCTCGACGGTGACGAAGGCGCGAAAGGCCCCGAGGTCGCCCCAGCGGCGGCACACCCGCGCGGTGGTGGCCCGCACGCTGTCGGGCTCCAGGATCCACGCGACGCGCGCCTCGGCGCCGCCGTCGTGCACGACCGTGAGGCAGGTCTCCTCGCCCTGGTAGACGAAGCCACCGCCCTCGATGCGAACCCGCAGCGCGCCGGTGGGCGGGGCGTCCGGCGGGGGCGCGTCGACGGTGGCG
>CAIOSS010000872.1 GCA_903860995.1 uncultured delta proteobacterium
CCGTCCCCCGCAACCTGTCAACGAATTTTCTTCATCCCCTGCCAGGATCGCCAGAGATCAGGGGTCTTCCGGCCGGTTGTGGACGAGCACCTTCGAGTTGCCGTCGAAGTGCACCTCGATCTTGTCGTCTCCGAGCACCTGGGTGACGACCCCGGTGCCAAAGACCTTGTGGGAGACCCACTGGTCCTTGGAGAACTTGTCCGTCATCCGATACCCGTGGATGCGGGCGCCGGGGGGCGGGGCCACGGTGATGTGCTCCTCGGCCGCCGCGGCGCTTCGCCGGGGCGACGGCTTCGACGCGCGCGGCGCGCTCGCCCCGCCGGCCGACTTGGCCGCGGGAACCGCGCTGGACTTCGGCGCACGGTAATTGTGGGTGCCGTAGCAGGTGCGGCACTCCACCTTCACGGGCTTGTTGTTCACCACCGCGATGATGCGGTGCGTGAGGTCCATACGGCAGCGCGTGCAGTACGCGTCAATCTCGATCCCAGCGCGAAGCAGGGCCATTCGGGTGTCGCTCCATCGGGGCGCCGGTCGCGGCTGGTGCGCCCTCTCGCCCCCGTGCTAGCAGCCTAGGGCCATGAGCGTAAAGCCCCCATCGACCTCGGAGTTCGCGCGCATCGTCTCGGTGATGCAGCGTTTGCTCGCGGCAGACGGCTGTCCGTGGGATCGGGAGCAGACCCTCGCCTCGCTCAAGCGGTACGCCGTCGAGGAGGCCTTCGAGGTCTGCGACGCCATCGACGGCCTCGGAGACGACGCGAAGCGGGCGATTACCCAATCAGGTGAAGTCACCCTCGGGGCCGATGCCCCCGCGGTGGCCCACCACCGCGAAGAGCTCGGCGACCTGTTGCTACAGGTGGTGTTCCAGAGCGAGATGGCGCAGGCCTTCGGATGGTTCAACGTCGAGCACGTGGTGCACGACATCTGCGAGAAGCTCGAACGCCGCCACCCGCACGTCTTCGGCGACCTGGAGGTCGCCGGCTCGGCCGAGGTGAACTCCAACTGGGAGAAGCTGAAGCTCGCGGAGAAGAAGGGCCGCGGCACCCTCGAAGGCATCCCCCGCGGGATGCCCGCCCTGCTGTACGCCCTGCGCATGGGCGACAAGGCGTCGCGGGTGGGCTTCGACTGGCCCGACGCCGCGGGTCCGCGCGCGCGCATCGATGAAGAGCTGGCGGAGCTCGACGCCGCAGTGGCCTCGGGCGACCGTGAGGCGATGACCGACGAGCTCGGTGACGTGCTGTTCTCCGTGGTGAACACGGCGCGAAAGCACGGGCTGGACCCAGAGGACGCACTCACCCGGTGCAACCGTCGCTTCGCGGCGCGCTTCGCCCGCGTCGAGGCGCAGGCAAAGGCCGACGGCCGCGACATCGACGGTCACAGCGAGGCGGAGCTCGAGGCGTACTGGCAGCGCGCGAAGGTCGACGAGCGCGAGGGACGCTGATGCGCCCGCGGTGGGGGGCGGCGCTGCTCGCGCTGGCTGTCGGGTGCGACCTCGACCTGATCGAGCTGCCGGCCAGGCGACCGGCGCTCCCGACGGTGCCGACGCTCCCCCGACCGCCTGCGAACGGCCCCGTGGTGGCTCCGGGGAGCAGCGTGCACCTGGCGCTGGGCGCTCCCGTCGACGGTTCGCCGCAGGACGACCTGCTGCTCATCAAGGACCAATACGTGGTCTCGTATAACCGCTTCCGCAATGATCCCAACTGGGTGGCGTGGCGGCTCACCGCGAGCGACCTCGGCACGGTCGGTCGCACGCAGCGCACCTTCTCGCCCGACCCTCAGCTCCCTGAAGGGGTCTATCGGGTGCGCCACCGCGACTATGCGGGCGGCGGGTACGACCACGGTCACCTCTGCCCGTCGGGGCAGCGAACCGCGACCTTCGAGGATAACGCGGCGACCTTCCTCACGACCAACATCGTCCCGCAGCGCCACGCCATCAACGCCGGCGCGTGGGAGGCGCTGGAGCGCTGGTCCGTCGAGAAGGCGCGCGAGGGCTGGGACCTCTTCATCGTGGCGGGCGGACGCTGGGAGGCCGCCTGCGCGACCGATCGTCGCCCGCAGGGAAACGTGCCCACCGAGGCGTGCCCCTCGCTGGGCCGGAGCCCGGACCCGGCGCTGCGGGTGGCGATCCCCGTCGCGACCTGGAAGGTGATCGTGCTGGTACCGCAGGGGCGCGGGCTCGACGCCGTGACCGGCGCCACGGTCGTGGTCGCCGTCGAGATGCCCAACGAGGCGGGTTCGGGGCACGACTGGCGGCGCTACGCGGTGAGCGTCGATGAGCTCGAGGCGCGTACCGGGTACGACTTCCTCAGGCTGGTTGGCACTGCCCTCCAGCAGCGCCTCGAAGCGCAGACCGGGTTGGGCGATGGAGACCGACGGCAGTAGACGGGTGTCCCCGGCAGTACACACCGGAGATGAGGTCAACCGTCAGCACCGAATGGTGGGGGGCAAGGGCGCGCTGCAGCGCGGTGAGGGGGCTCGCGACCTCGACGGATCGCGTCGCAGAGATGGGTCGAAGTGATCGGGCTAGAACCCGGGGGTCCAGGCGCAGTCGGGGGCGCCCGCGGGGTGCGCGGCCGGGTCGATCCACGAGGTGCCCATCGCGCGCTCGGTGGCGTCGCAGTAGCCGTCGTCGTCGAAGTCGATGCGCCGGGGGATGGCGCTCGCGTCGATGACCGCCGCGCCCGCGAACGCGGTCGTGAAGTACCGCACCATCATCGCCTGCACGGTCACCACGGGCTGCCGCACCCACACCGGCGGGCTGAGCGCCGGGAGGGCGGGTTGCACGTCGTCCTGCAGCGCCGCGGGAAACTCGTACGAGCGGACGTCCCAGCGGCGCCCGAGGTTCGACGAGTGGCTCGCGGAGCCGAGGTGCACGAGCCCGCGGGTGCGCCCGCCGACGTTGCCCATCACCGGTGAGGGCGTCTGCGCGAGCGCGGCGATGGCGCGGGCGGCCGGGGTGACCTGCGGGATGCCCAGCGCCGCGGCGAAGGTCTCCGTGCTGCGGTTGGGCACGTACTCGTCGTACTCGACCTCGGTCATGAGAACGTCCGGGTGCGGCGCGTCGGCGCGGCGCGCGAAGTCCTGCGCGAAGGCCATCCCGAAGACGGGCTCGACCGCGCCGAAGGCGATGTTCATCAGCGGGTGGAAGCGCGTGAACGGCACCAGCGCCGCCGAAGGCGCTCCGAAGAGCAGCGTCACGACGGAGCTCAGTGACGCGTTGGCCGGCGCCTGACCGAGCCACTGGAGCTGGTCGCCGTTGCCCACGTTGAGCATGAACGCGCGAATCTCCGGCTCGATGGCCATCACCACGCCGCCGGTCATCGCGCCGTACGAGGTGCCGAGCCACCCGATGCGGCTCGCGTCGAAGCGCAGCGCCGTGCCCGCGGGAAACTGCGCGGCGGCCGCGCTCAGGTCGAGGGCGGGGTTCGCGATGAGCCGCCGCAGCTGGCACCACTCGATCTGAAACTGCCACACGTTGGCCCGGTAGCGCGGCGCGCTCGCGAAGCTGCCGGTGATGTCCGGCGTCGTGCTCGACGTGTCGGTCTGGTCGGCGAAGCCGTCGGGGCCCTGGTAGGGGCCAGGGTAGTTCGTGCGGGTGTCGGTGCTGCCCGACGCGCGCACCCCATGGTAGAGCCCGTCCATCGCGACCGTGGCCACGCCCGCGCGCGCCAGTTCGTTGGCGAAGGTCATCACGAACTGCCGGTTGGACGGGGTGCCGTGGGCGAAGATCACCACGGGGTAGCCCTCCGCGGGCGGCGCCGCGCGGGGGAGCACCACCGTCACGGGCACCTTCGCCGACGCGGCCTGCGCCATCACGCGACCGTCCGCGCCGAACGCGAAGTCGCCGTCGCCCGGCAGCGGGGTTCGGTTCCACGCGCGTCGGAACTCGGGGGCGTCGAAGGCCCCGTGCAGCACCGCCCCGATGGCGTCGTGGGGCATGCCCGCGGTGGCCGATCCGGGATGGCCGGTGTCGCCCGGCGAGCCCGGGAGGTCGCGGCCCGTCGCGGGGTCGCGCTCGGCGGTCCCGAGCCACTGGTCGAGCGTGGCGGTGTCGCCCGGCTGCGCGGTCGCGCCGAAGCGGTACGCGCCGAAGGGCGCCGCGCCGACGGCGTCCATGCGCAGCTGCGGGGCAGGGCCGAAGTCGCCGCGCGCGAGGGCGTCGCGCACGCCGCGCAGCCGCCGATGCTCGGTGCTCGCGGAGTACACCGCGAGGCCCGCCACGTGGCCGGCCTCGAAGCCCGCCCCGAGCACCGCGGTCGCGCGATCGAGGGCCGCGCCGTAGAGCGCGCCCGCCGCGGTCGCCCGCACGCCCGGCGCGCCCTCGCGGATGCCCGCAAACTCCGGCGACGCGGCGAGCGTGCGGCCCGACACGGTGCGCACGCGGTCCGTGAGCACCACCGCGTAGCGTCGCCCGGGCAACAGCGGCGCGCCCTCGGTCTGCACCATCACGATCTGCAATTCGGGGACGTAGCTCGCGACGCAGGGCAACCGTCGCGGGCTGCCGTCCGCGACGTCGTCGACGTCGACGATGGCCACCGACGACCCGGCGGCCATGCACTCCGCGCCGGTGCGCGGCAGGCTCGCGACGTCGATGGGGTCGCCGCCGTCGACGAGAAACTGCGCGGCGGCGGTGTGGCCGAAGCCGTCGAGTCCCGCGTAGGCGTAGCGCAGCACGTTGGTGCCGCGCGTGACCCCGGCGTTGCGCCAGTTGGTGAGCTGGTCGACGATGGTGCGGCCCGGCCCCGAGCGGTAGAGGTCGCTCGGAAACGGCACCTCCAGCGGGTCGGGCAGCCCGCTCGTCGGGACGCGGAAGCGCACCGTCGGTGGCCCCGCCTCCGGTGCGCCGGCGTCCGAGGTGGCGTCCGCCCGGGGCACGTCGACCGTCGCGTCGCGACCCGCGTCCGTCGGCGTCGGATCAGCTGGGCATCCCGCCAGCCACACCGCCCCGAGTGACAGACCCACGCCGACCACCAGGCTTCGCATGCAGCACCGTCCCGGACCGCGACGCGCGACGTGCGCACGATGGTCGTCCGGGGCCGTAGCCGATTGCGAAAAGCGTGTCCATCGCCGCGGCGCGCCGCTCAGCCGCGGCGTCGACGCGCACCGCTGCGCGACGGGAGCGCGTCATCCAGCGCCCTCGCCAGCGCTCGCGAGAGCCACGGCGCGGTCGAGGTCGGGCACCTCCCGCGCGCAGCGCAACGCGGCGTCGAAGTCGCCCGCGGCCTGCCACGCGAGCGAAGCCTCCCGCGGCTGCCCGAGTCCCTCATGACAGCGAGCCTCCTCGGCGTGCTCCTGCGGGTCGAGCGCGCGCAGCATGTCGAGCGCCTCGCGGCCGTGGCCCTCCTCGCGCAACGTCACCGCCACCCGACGGCGCAGCGCCCGCTCGGCCGCGGCGAGCGCGGGTGACTGGTCCGCGAGCGCGCGGCGGGCATCGACGACGGCGTCGAGCAGCTTGCGGCGCGCGGCGCGGCCCGGAGGCAACAGCGCCGCCTCGCGACCGAGCACCCACGCGCGCACCAGCGCGTCGAGGGAGTCGCGCAGCCAAGGCGGCGTCCCAGGAGCCCCCGCCAATGCTTGCGGGCAGGCGTGCGACGGATAATAGGTGTTGAACGAAGCCGCTCCGCGGCAGGGCCCTCCCGGAGCCTCCCGGTCGCTCTCGTGACCTGCTGACGCGTCGGTCCCTGCGCCTTCCTTCGTGCCGACGAGTTGCTCCCCGGACGCTCTGCGTCGCGGCGTCCGATGGACGGACGCCTGCGATCGACGGAGGCGTTCGATGGGACAGATTCGAGATCGGATGGCAGCAGACCTCGCGTTGCGAGGGCTCTCGGCAGGGACGTGCGAGGCGTACCTTCGGTATGCGCAGAAGTTCGTGGCCTATCACAAGCGCTCCCCGCACGAGTTCGGCGTCGAGCACGTGCGGACGTGGGTCTTGCACCTTTTGCAGGCGAAGGGCCGCAACCCCAACACGGTCAACGTCTGCATCGCGGCGCTGCGCTTCCTCTTCGAGACGACGCTGCAACGCCCGGAGGTGATGGCGTCGGTGCGGGTGGTCCGCACCCGGAGTCGGCAGCACGACGTGCCCAGCGGGAGTACCGGTCGCGGCGATCCTCGCGCACGCCCGCAACGCCAAGGACCGCGCGATGTTCATGCTCCTCTACGGCGCGGGATTGCGCGTCTCCGAGATGCTCGCGCTCGGGGCTGGGGACATCGACAGCACGCGCATGGTGATCCATGTGCGCGACACCAGGAATCGCCACGACCGCATCGTGCCGCTGCCGCCCTCGGCGCTGGAGGCGCTGCGCACGTACTGGCGAGAGAGCCGTCCGAAGGGGAAGCTGCTCTTCCCGGGTCCCCAACGTC
>CAIOSS010000873.1 GCA_903860995.1 uncultured delta proteobacterium
AGGGGCGAGGTGATTGGGGTGGGACGCGCCGCAGCTGGGCGACGCCGCGGACCCGGTGGGTCACGCCGGCGCCGCCGACGCGGCCGAGGGGTGGACCATTTCTCGCGAGCAGGGGTGGGTCAAATCTCGCGAGCGTTGAAGACGACGCCGTGCACGGCAGCCTGCGGCTGACCCAGCGGCTGGCCGAGCACTTCGACGAGATCGTCGGCCTGGCGCTCGACCAGGCACGACTGGAGGGGCTCGCGACGCGGGTGGCCGATCTCACGCTACTGATGGACGCCGTAGCGGCGACCCATCCGGCGAGGGTCCTCGCGGGGGGATCGGCGCCGGTCATGGTGGAGGAGGGCGACTGGATGGACGTCATCGCAACGGGGGAGACGGCCATGTTCACCCAGGGAGGGAGCGCGCGGGAACTGACGGTCCTCGGCTTCCGCTACACCGCACGCGGACCGTTGTACGAGGTGACGCCGGACGTGCCGGGAGTGCGGCAGTGGGTGGCGCTGACCGCAGTGCAGCCGATCCACGGGCAGACCCGAGTGGAGCGGCGCAACCTGCTGACGGACGAGGTCATATGACTACGCCGCGACACGGCTCGCCGCAGGCGCCTCGAGCACCTCGAGGGCTACCCGCGCGCATCCTCTCGCGAGACGACCCGTTCGATCCCAAACCGGGTGCCGGTGAATCCGTCGGCGTAGTGATGACCTTGCCAGTCGAAGAAACGGACGGGGTCGCGAACGTTGCGGAGCGCCGTCGCCGCGGACCAGGCCACCGGCCACGGGCCGTCGCAGGCGAGGTCGAGCGCGCGGTGCTCTTCGACCGCGGAGAGCAAGCGCGCGAGCGCGCCCGGCACGTCGACGGGACTGGCCCGCTGCGCACCTGATTTCGTAGGGATGACATCGAGCGAACCCCATCCTTTGCTCGATCTCTTGCGCGTGGTGAGCAGGACCCTCGGCGAGCGCAGTCCTCCGGGTGTCGGGTCGACCTCGACGGGGGTGCCGCTGCGCCACCAGACCTCGTTGTCGTGAATGAGCACGATCGTCCCGCGGTGGTTCTTCAACTCCCATCCGAGTGCGAACGCGAGGAGGATCGACCCCGCGAGGCTTATCTCGACTGCGGACGCCTGACCGAGTCGATGCCGAACCTCCTCGACAATGTTCGGGAGATCGTCGGGACGGATCGGATGAGGCAGCGGCACGTCCTGCCAGCCGTCCCCACGCGACGGTGGACGGGCCTTCTCATCGCCTCGACTGGAATGAAAATGCAGTCGGAGGGCGTCGGCGCTGCGACTCCAAGGCACCGCCCCGAATACCCGCTGGACGGCAGCGCTTGGGGCGCGACACCAATGCACATCGGGTTCCGCGAATGCCGCGTCGGAGGGGAAGTTCTTGCTGGCGACGAGCAGCGCGCGATGGTGGAGGTCGGCGAACCGCCGGCGCGACATCGCGACCTTCACGCCCAGCGTGTTGTGGATGTCGTGCTCGAAGTGTCCCGTCGCGAGGACGTTGGCGGGCAGAGGCACGCCCGAGAAGTGCGACGTCGCCGCGAACAGCCCCGCGAGGTGGAACGAGCTCCCCTCGATCGGGAGATTCAGCCGCTCGCTGAGGGAAACATGCGCGCCGAGCGATGGGCGCGGACCCTTTCCGCCGACGATGTTCCAGGCCTGGTCGAAGGCCTCCTCCAGCGACCGAACCGCGTCGGGGGTGAGCGTCGGCGAGTGACGACCCTGCGGGTCGATGGTGAGGCGACACACCGGGCTGTGCTCGACGGAAGCATGACAGACGACCGGCGCAAACACCGCGGGCGACACCGCGACGGTCTGCCGGAGAAGCTGTGCCCTCCCGGCGGGGCGGTCCTTCCACGCGCGATGCAGGCGCTCGGCCTGCTCGCGATTCCCTTCACGAATCAACTCGACCAGGAGTCCATCCTCCGCGGGTGGGTCGGGCCAGCGCACGGACTCAGACCTCCAGCTGCACGAAGTACTGTTCTCCCTGCCGCAACGAGACGATCTCGCTCGCCAGCAGCGAGGTCGCGGGCCGAGCCGTCCATTCGTCCAATTCGTCGATCGCGAGCGGCACGACGTGGGTGCGCTGGTCGTGGATCCATTCCAACGAGAGTCCGTCCGGGTCGAAGCCGGGAGGCATCCGGTCGAGCGAGACGAGCAGGTCACCCCGGGCGTCCACGAACAGCACGACCACGAGGCCACGCTCGAAGCGCCACGTTGCCATGGTTCGCCCGGGCTCGAGGGTTCCGGCCAGGCCCACCACCGGCGGAGCGACGAGAGGACGCACGACGAGGTCGGCATCGACCAGATCGATCCACCACGGGTTGGCGGGCGCGGAGTTCGCGTCGAGGAGTTCTGCGCGCCAACGTTGCACGTCCGCATCGTCGGAGGGGAGTCGCGCGGCGCGGCGGAGCGCCGGGAGCCACGGGTCGATGCCCTCATCGAAGTCCGAAAGCAGCCGATCGAGAGAGCGCGACAGCACCTCCGCCTTGTCGAGGGTTGCCTCCGCCAACGAAGGAACCGCCATGACCGCGTGCACCAGCACGGTGCGGACCGCGTGGAGCTCGTGCCGTGCCTGGGCGAGCGCGAGCGCCTGGGACGGATCGACGGGCTCGCCCCCCTCCTCAAGCCCGCGGCGGAGTTCCGCCAGGAGGTCGAAGCTGCCCTCCCAATGCCTGGCGATCGACGCGAGGCCCTCGGTCTGCAGGTGTTCGTGCACGACCGAACGAGCCTGTCGACGCAACGACAGCCAGGTCCCAGCCGTCGTGAGCAGCAGTCGCCCGGCGAGCGTGAGCCGCTCGAACTCAGATTCCACGATGGGAGCGAGCAGTCGCGTGTGGTCGCCGGCATCGAACCAGGGGGGAAGACGGGGGCTCATGATCGTTCCTCGTCGGAAAGACGTCCGGGCGCCGAGAGCGCTGACAGGGTCGAGACCTCCAACACGCGACAGAGCAGCGGGAGATCGTCGTCGCTGAAGGCTGCGCGGTGCTCCATGGCGAGTTCCAGCACATATCGGCGACCCGTCGAGCGGTCCTGCGCAAGGCGATTTTGGACCGTGCGATCCGCTCCCGGATGCTCCTCGGACAAGCCCAACCGGTGATCGAGAAACGACCGGACGCGTCGGTACTTCTCCGAGCGCCCCGCGAGCAGCAGCAGCACGCGGTACAGCCGATCGAGTCGGCGCATCGCGTCGCGGGTGGTGTAGGAGTCGTCCATCGAGGGAAGCGTCTCGGGCACTTCGCCCGAGGCGGTCGAAGGCTCCTCGGCGAGCTTCTTCCGCAGGCTGGCATAACGCCATGTCGCGAGTTGCTGGACGAAGCTCATTGCCTCGCCGGGGTGCTGCCCCGCGTAGCGCGGGCGCCGCAGCAGCTCCTCCGAGACCATGACGGCCACATCTTCGATCACGTCATCGGGGACTCCACCCGAACGGTTGATGGCCATTCGAACCACCGCGGGCGTGACGGTCACGAGGAGCGACGCGGCCTGGCGAAGCGTGAGCCCGACGTCGTCACCCCGCAGGGCTGCGAGGGCACGGTGCAGCCGATCTCCGACGGAGTTGGTCTCTGAGGTCATGAGGGTGGCATCCAGGACGCGAGGAGGTCGGCAGCGGTCTGCCAGGAAGCCCGAACGAGCCCATCGTAGAGCGGAATGGTCGGCGGTGCCAGGCGCAGGGCGGCCTCCCTCGAACCCAGCGTGCCGGCCTCGACGTCCAGGAGCGTCTCCCGCGGCACACCCGTGGAGGCGATGAGCGGCGCGGGGAGGTCGATCCCGAGGTCGCTCGCCAGCAGCTCGCGGAAGCCCTCGCGGCTGAAGAGTTCGACGTCACGGACCCGCAGGGCGTCGGACGGCACACGCCCCACTTCTCGCAGATGGTAGAGCAGCACGTCGGCGAGCACCAGCCCGGGGCACTCATCGGCCCCTCGAACGACCTGGGGGTGTCGGTGGGCGAAGGTGACCGGACGCCCCGCCGCCCCCCCGCGCGCGATGGCACGCTGGCGAGCGGCGTGGAACCGGTTCTCCATGACATCGAGCGCGGGGAGCGTTCGCAGATCGGAACGCTCTTCGATGTGCACGTGCAGCCGGATAGCATCACTGTCGGGACCGTCGCGCAGTGCCCAGAGAGCGTACTGCAGGGCCGCCGAGAGCATGTCCGGATAGCGCGTGGACGCCGGGAAGGTGTCGTGCTCGACCGCCGCGACCACGGCGATCGGCGAGAGCTGGGGGACGAGCGCAGCAACCCGGCGGAAGATCTGGTCGGACTGTGACTGGACCCAGGAGTAGAGGGCAAGGTTCGCACGACCCTTGAGAAGCGCCGCGAGATGCGCACGTGGGGCCGCGGCGAGGCGCTCGACCGCCGGATGCAGGGCGGGAGGGATCTCCGACA
>CAIOSS010000874.1 GCA_903860995.1 uncultured delta proteobacterium
CGGCGAGGGCGTCGAGCACGGCGGCGCGCTGGGGCTCCGAGGTGTCGGTCCCGTAGGCGGCGGCGAGGGCGCGGGCCGCCACCTGCGCGGGCCTCGGGGCGGCGGGGCGGGCGAGGTCCGGGTGCGCCGCGGCGCGGGCCGATCATCATGCGCGCCAGCAGGCGAACGCTGGCGCCGCAGGAGTCGTAGATGGCGAGCCAGGCCGCGCGGTGCTCGCGGGCGTTGCGGGGCGCGGAGGCGGCGCGGACGGTGTCTCTCCAGTTCATGGGGGTCGCGGCGAGGCTCCGGGCTCGAGGCGTCAGGGCAACGGCGGGGAGGAGCGTTGCGGTGTGTTCTGACACCGTCGACGCCTCGTTGGTTCCTAACGCGCCCCGGCGGCGCCACGTGACCGGCGATCAGCGGGCGCGCAGGAGCGCGGACAGCTGCGTGGCCACCTCGATGAGCCGGTCGGGGTCGACGGGCTTGGGGACGTGCATGGTGAAGCCCGCGTCGAGCGCGCGCGCCCGGTTCTCCGGGCCCGTGAAGGCCGTGAGGGCGACCGCGGGGACGGTCCCCCCCGCCTCGGCGCTGAGCATCCGCACCCGCCGGATGAGGCTGTACCCGTCCTGGCCGGGCATCCCGATGTCCGACACCAGGATGTCGGGGCGCTGCTCGACGAAGGCCGCGAGCGCCTCGTCGACGCTTCCCGCCGCGGTCACCAGCGCGCCGGTGCTGCGCAGCACCATGGCGAAGAGGTCGCGCGCGTCGACCTCGTCGTCGACCACCAGGATGCGCAGCTTGTCGAGCGGCCGCGTCGCGCCGCCGCCCGGGGCCCCGTCGGGCGCGTCGACCCCGCCCGGGGCCGGCGCGTCGTGGGACGCCACGAGGCGCTCACCACCCCGGCCGCGGGGAGGAGCGCTCGCGGGGAGGTGGGGAGTGGGCGCGGGTGTCATTGCCAGGACCATGACGCGCGTCGGGAGGGCGTGACAACTATTCGACGGCCCCGCCGTGGATCCCGATCAGGGCCCCTGCCCGCGGGGTGAAAAATCCCTCATGGAGGGGTTGGCAGGCGCCGCAGGGCCGGGCATGGGAAATGGGGATCAGAGCACCTCCCACCAGCGCGGCGACGACGCGAAGGCCGCGTGGATCACCCCGACGTGGGAGTACGCCTGGGGGAAGTTGCCCCACATGGCGCCGGTGGCGGGGTCGAGGTCTTCGGCGAGCAGCCCGAGGGGGCTCTTCACGTGGTCGATGCGGGCCATCATGGCGCGGGCCTCGTCGAGGCGCCCGACCTTGGCCAGCGCCTCGATGAGCCAGAAGGTGCAGATGACGAAGGCGACGTCCGCGCGGCCGAACTCGTCGGAGCGGTAGCGGCGCAGCCAGCCGCCGTGCTCGAGGTCGTCGCGCACGGCGTTGATGGTGGCGTGGGCGCGCGGGTCGTCGGCGGTCAGCAGCCGCAGGGTGACGGCCTGGAGGAGCGCGGCGTCGACCTCCGTTCCGCCGTAGCTCTCCACCAGGCTGCCGCGGGTGGCGTGCACGGCGCGGGACAGGATCTCGTCGCGGATGCGCGCCGCGTGGGCGCGAAACTCCGCCTCCGCGGCGGGCTTGTGGAGCGCGGCGATCATCGCCATGCGGTCGACCGCGGCCCAGCACATGAGGGACGAGAAGGTCTGCGGGCGCCACTCCGAGCGGTACTCCCAGATGCCCGCGTCGGGCTCGCCGGCGACCGCGGCGGCCTTGCGGGCGAGCCGCTCGACGAGCTCGAGGGTGGCGGGGGTCTGCTGGTCGCTGAAGCGCTTGTCGAGGAAGAGCGGCGCGAGGGCGAGCACCATCTCGCCGAAGACGTCGTGCTGCAGGTGCTGCGCGGCCGCGTTGCCGACGCGCACCGGGCCGTGGGACTCGTAGCCCGGCCAGTTGGTGAGCACGGCCTCCTCGAGGTCGACCCCGCCATCGATGCGGTAGAGCGGCGCGAGGTCGAGGTCCGGCGACGCGCTCGCCACGTTGAGCAGGAACTGCAGGAACTTCTCGCGCTCCTCGAAGTGCCCGAGCAGCCCGAAGGCGCCGAGGGCGTAGTAGGAGTCTCGCAGCCAGCAGTAGCGGTAGTCCCAGTTGCGGCCGCTGCCCGGGGACTCCGGGATGGACGTGGTGAGGGCCGCGACGATGGCGCCGGTGTCCTCGTAGCAGTGGAGCTTGAGCGCGAGCGCCGATCGGATCACCTGCTCCTGGTACATGGGCGGCACGACGCAGTGCTTCACCCAGCGCTGCCAGTACTTCACGGTCTCGCGCAGGAAGCGCTCGCAGAGCGGCGCGAGGGCCTCCTCGATGGGTTCGCCCCAGGCGAGCACGAGGTGCCGCTGCTCGGTGAGCGCGAAGGCCCGCGCGCCCAGGTAGGCGAGGGGCACGTCGGTGGTGAGCCGCACCTCGCTGGCGAAGCCCCGGTACGAGACGTGGTGGGAGCCCTGCTCGCGCCGCGGGACGCCCTTCGACCACCCGAGCCGGGGCTCGCAGTGGATCACCACCCGCGGCGTGCCGGAGAGGGGCTCGACGATGCGCACGATCTTCGCCGGGCGGAAGCTGCGGTCGAAGAGGGTGAAGCGGGGGCAGAAGTCGAGCACGCGGAACGACCCCGCCGCGGAGGTGAAGCGCGTCTCGAGCACGTTGGTGTTCTCGAGGTAGCGCTGCACCCCGACGGAGCCGTCCTCGGGCGCGACGGTGAAGCGCCCCCCGTCCGCGGCGTCGAGCAGCGTGGAGAACACCGGCTCGGCGTCGAAGCGCGGGAGGCACGACCAGACCACCGAGCCGCGCGAGTCGACGAGGGCCGAGCACTGGCAGTTGCCGATGAGACCGAGCTGATCGAGGGCCATCATCCGACAGCGTGCCACGCCGGAGTTGGGCGCCCCAGCACATCGTGCTAGGCCGAATCAGGGGGAAGATGCTGGTGCGTGCGGCGAGGTTCCTGCTGGTGTTGCTGGTGGGCCTCGGGGTGCTCACCTCGGTGGCCCACGGGGTGCTCAGCCGCACCACGCGCCGGTGGTTCGAGCGCGACGTCGAGCTGCGCGCCCGCCTCGCGGTGACCAGCGCACGCCGCAGCCTGGTGCGCCACTGGGACTCGGCCCACCAGGGGGCGCTGGTGGAGGCGCTCACCGACATCACCCGCGACGAGCGCGTCATGGGCACCGCGGCCTGCGACGTCGACGGCCGGCAGCGGGCGACCAGCGAGGGCTTCCCCGCCGCCTTCGCGTGCCCGACGGTGCTGGCGCGCCTGCGCGCCGAGGGCCTCGCGCTCGACACGCCCGGGGGATGGACCCTCAACGTCGACCTCCCGGGCGGCCCGGTGCACCTCTACGGGGTCGCGCTCACCGAGGTCTCCCCGGACGGCTTCGTGGTGGTCGTCCACGACATGAGCTTCCTCGAGCGCCGCGAGGCGACCACGCGCGCGCAGCTGCTGCTGGCCTTCTTCGTGCTCGCCCTCGCCGCCGCGGGGGTCACCGTCATCGCCGCCCGGCTCGCGTGGCGCGGCTGGCAGGCCGACCTGCGGCGGGCGCTCCGGGGCGACGGGGGCCGGGAGTTCCAGCCCCTGATGCGCGACGTGCGCGAGCTGGTGGCGCGGCTCACGCAGGAGCGCGACGCCGACGCCCCCACCGGCGTGTGGAGCCCGGAGCGCCTGCGGGGCGTGCTCACGCAGCACCTGCAGGGCGAGCGCGTGGTGATCGTGGCCAACCGCGAGCCGTACATCCACCAGCGCACGGAGGACGGCGGCGTCCGGGTGGTGCACCCCGCGAGCGGGCTCGTGACGGCGCTCGAGCCGGTGATGCGCGCGTGCTCGGGCGTGTGGGTCGCGCACGGCTCGGGCTCGGCCGACCGCGAGACCGTCGACGCCCACGACCGGGTGAAGGTGCCGCCCGGCGAGGAGTCATACCTGCTGCGCCGGGTGTGGCTCACCGAAGAGGAGGAGGCCGGGTACTACTACGGCTTCTCCAACGAGGGCCTCTGGCCGCTCTGCCACGTCGCGCACATCCGGCCGGAGTTTCGCGAGGCCGACTGGGAGCAGTACCGCAAGGTCAACCAGCGCTTCGCCGACGCGGTGTGCGACGAGGTCGACTCCGACGACCCCATCGTGCTGCTGCAGGACTACCACTTCGCCCTGGCGCCCGCGATGATCCGCGCCCGGCTGCCCCGCGCGACCATCATCACGTTCTGGCACATCCCCTGGCCCAACCCCGAGCGCGTGGCCATCTGCCCGTGGCGCGACCAGCTCATCGCCGGGATGCTCGGGTCGAGCATCCTGGGCTTCCACACCCAGCAGCACTGCAACAACTTCCTCGACGCCGTCGACACCTTCGTCGAGTCGCGCATCGACCGGGAGAACAACGCCGTCGTGCAGGGCGCGCGTCGCACCCTGGTGCGCCCGTACCCGATCTCCATCGAGTGGCCGGTGCGCTGGCTCGACGAGCTCCCTTCGCCCGAAGACTGCGCCGCGGGGGTGCGCCGCGAGCTGGGCCTCCGCCCCGACGCCCTGCTCGGCGTGGGCGTCGACCGCCTCGACTACACCAAAGGCATCGAGGAGCGCCTCGCCGCCGTGGACACCCTGCTCGAGCGCCACCCCGAGCTGCGCGGGCGATTCACCTTCGCGCAGCTCGCGGCGCCGAGCCGCACCCGCATCGCGCGCTACCAGGAGCTCAACGACCGCGTCGAGGCGCTCGCGAACAAGATCAACGAGCGCTGGTCGACGGGGGACTACCGGCCCGTCGTGCTGCTGCGGGCCCACCACGAGCCGCCGGCGGTGTTCCGGTACTTCCGCGCGGCCGACCTCTGCTACGTGAGCAGCCTGCACGACGGGATGAACCTCGTGGCCAAGGAGTTCGTCGCGGCCCGCACCGACGAGCGGGGCGTGCTGATCCTGAGCGAGTTCACCGGCGCGGCGCGCGAGCTCACCGAGGCGCTGGTGGTCAACCCCTACGACCTCGGCGAGGCCAGCGAGGCCATGGCCGCGGCCCTGGCGATGCCCGCCGCCGAGCAGCAGGAGCGCATGCGGGCGATGCGCTCGCTCGTGGCCCACTTCAACGTGTACCGCTGGGCGGGACGGATGCTCGTCGACGCCGCGCAGCTGCGCAGCCGCGAGCGCCTCACCGACCGGCTCACCCGCCGCCTCTCGGACCCCGGCCGCGCCTGAGCCCTGACAGCCCGCTCAGGGGTCGATGAGAAGCCCGCAGGAGGCGGCGCCACAGCGGCCGCCGCGCCTCCGTGGCAGATCTTGACAGCCCGGTAAGATCGGGTGTTCCGTCCGATGCGGAAGGGGGTTGACCATCGTGGGATATCGAAACAGTCGGTCGAAGGTTCTTCTCTCCTTGGCACTGCTCGTGCTGGGGGGGCGTGTAGTGGGGATGTCGTGCGAACGACACAATTCATCCAGGAGGTGCGGGTCGAGGGGGCTGCGGGCATCGTGGTCGCCGATGTCGGCGACCAGCACGGCTGTATGATTCGAAGCGACGGGAAGATCTTCTGCTGGGGGCGCAACGGCAATGGGCAGCTCGGTGACGGGAGCACCACCGATCAGCCCTCTCTCGAATCGGCCACGGAGATGGGTGGAGGCGTCGCATTTCCCACGGCGGTGAGCGCAGGTGGTGATCATTCGTGCGCCGTGGACGTCAATGGCACGGTGTGGTGTTGGGGCCAGGGCACCAACGGCGAACTGGGCAACGGCGCCACGTCTGACCAGACCTCCCCCGGTGCGTTCATTCTCCCAACGGGGTTGAAGGCCCGAGGGGTCTCCGCAGGCTTCCTGTCGACCTGCGCCGTGGTGACCAACGGGCGGATCTACTGCTCAGGGAGCAACTCATCGGGTCAGCTCGGTGACACGACAACCACCAACCGATCGACCCCGGTGGCAGTCAAACTGGACGCGAGCACCTTCCTCGCCGACAGCGTCCAGGTGGGGGTTGGCGACTTCCACGCTTGCTCGCTGAGCGGCACCGGTCGGGTGCGGTGCTGGGGCAGCGCTGTGGCCAATGGGACATCTTCCGCCCGCTCGACACCGAGCAGCGAACTCTCCTTTGGGTCCGATCCATCCAGCAACCCCAACCTCGTGCGCGCGATCTCGGTCAACGGCTCGTTCGCCTGCGCGCTCATCGCGGACGGTACCGTGCGCTGCTGGGGGCAGAACGAGTCAGGTCAGTTGGGCGACGGCACGACGACCGCTAGCGCGACGCCAGTGCAGGTCTCGGGCCTATCGAACGTGGTGTCGATCTCCACGGGTGTCTTCCACGCATGCGCCATCCTGGCTGACGGCAACACCCGGTGCTGGGGTCTCAACTCCACCGGCCAACTTGGTGATGGCAGCACCACGAACCGAAGCACACCGCAGGCGATCAGCGTCGGGAGCGAGGCGATCAGTACCCTCACCGGACTCAACTTCACCTTCTACCTCTCGCACGGGGGGGTGTCGTCGAGCGGCGCGGACAACGCGGGCCAGTTGGGCAACGGTAGTTCATCCACGACACTCACGTCACCGAGCAACGTCTGGCAGTCCTTGAGGGGGAGTGTCATTTCCACGTTTCAGCGGGGTCGGATTCTCGACGTCGGCAGCAACCATGCGTGCGCGATCGTCGCCACGGGGTCGTTCGTGCAGGCCGCGGGGACTGCGGCCGACGCTGGCGGCCTGACCAGTCAGAGCACCACCACTGGCATCGCCTGTTGGGGACGGAACGATCAGGGCCAGTTGGGCCAGGGCAACACGACGGACCAGTCACGGCCCCGCTTCGTGAGCTCTCTCTCCACTGCGCCCGTGGCGGTGGCTACCGGTGCCAGCCACAGTTGCGCGCTGCTCGCGAACGGACGCGTGTGGTGCTGGGGCCTGAACGACAGAAACCAGCTCGGCGACGCCAGCGGGCTCGGGTCGAGCTCCACCACCCCCGTGCAGGTCAGCGTGACGAACGTCGTGGCGATCACCGCGGGAGACGCCCACACCTGCGCGCTGCTGGCGAACGGACAGGTGCGCTGCTGGGGCGACGCAGGCGACAACCGTCTCGGCAACTACGTTGCCGGGACGTACCCGATCACGGGCACCTACTCAGCGCCCCAGACGGTGGTGTGTGGGGAGTGCCCGACGAGTCCGCCTGCGCTGACCAACATCGCGGCGATCTCGGCGGGCGGGCAGCACACCTGCGCCGTGAGTCTGACGGGGGAGGTCTACTGCTGGGGCAAGAACGACAATGGCCAGTGTGGTCAGCTCCACGACGACGGGGTGAGCTTCGTTGCGCGCGTCCTCGGCGGCCACCGGGTGGTGGCGAACACCGGGACGGCCTCGCTGAGCAGCATCATCACCGTGTCGGCCGGCGCCGAGCACACCTGCGCGATGGCGTGGACCGGCAGCGCAACGGGTAACGCGGCGTGGTGCTGGGGTCGCAACCAGAGCACGCAGGTCGCGGCGAGCGGAGGTCCGTTCATGCGCCCGCAGAGCGTGGTGACGCGCCTGACCGGAGGGGAGGGCGACGCACTGCAGGGGGTTGCCGCAGGCGGTGATACGACGTGCGTCTTGCAGAGTAGCAACACGGGGGTGGGTAAGATCCGCTGCCTCGGTGGGAATGGAACGCGGGAGGCTGGCTCGAACGCGTCTGGTTCTACAGCTGCGTTCCAGACAATCCAGGCGTTGTCGGGCACCACGCCTTTCGATGTCGTCGACCACGCCGCTCGGGTCGTGCCTGGCGCGAACTTCTCGTGCAGTTTCGGCTGGGACGGACTCGTCGCCTGCTGGGGTAGTAACACGTTCGGCTCGCTCGGTCGGGGCACGACGGGGTCGGCAACCGAATTTCTACAGCAATTGGCTGATCTCTAGAGTCGGCTGGAGCTCAGTTCATGAGACCTCTGACCCTGGGTGTTCTCACGCTCGTCGTGGGTTGTGCTGGCTCCGTGGTTGTGAGTCCGTCGCGCGACGCCGCGATGTCTGAGACTCTCGGCGACGTCGGCGTCCCCGCAGATGAGAGCGGTAATCGCAGCGATGCTACGGATGTTCACGGTGACGTGGCAGACGCGACCGCCCGCGACCCGCGGTGTCCGAGTCCGCCATGTCTTCGGCACACGATCTTGCGATCGCATCGCAATGGGATGTGGTTGGTATTCCCCGATGGCCGAACTCTGCATTGGGGCGGCGCGCAGATCTCAAGACCAGGTATCCACAGTGATCGGTTTCCGACCGCCGGACCGCACCTATCCTCGGACGTTCTCGATGTCCAGGGCCAATCGGACCACAACTGTGCACTGCTGGCCGACGGTGGTCGTGTCGTCTGCTGGGGCGACGGTGGGAGCGGACAGTTGGGCAACCGCACCCTCGATTTCAGCCTCCAGCCCGTCGAGGTCGCAGGCCTCCGCGGCGTCACCTCGATCGCTGTAGCCAGCAATTCATCGTGGGCGCTCCGCGGAACCCAGGTATTCTACTGGGGGTTCGGCCCTGGCCTGGGCGGGACTCCGATGGTCTCGGCACCGCGGGCGTCATTCTTGATCTCGGGTGCGACCGCGTTTGCGAACCCTCCGAGCTCCAACACCATGGGCGTTCTCCTGCTCAGTGGAGGTGCAGTCGCGTGGGGCGCCTACTTCCGGACCGACACTGGCGAGGGTCCATTCGGGTCTCGTCTCGCTCCCGAACCGATCGCCGGAATACGGGGTATCACTTCTCTGAGTCTCAGCCCGCGCGCCTCGTGTGCCATCGCCGAACCTGGGCGAACAACATGGTGCTGGGGCGATCGATACGGACTCTTCGACACGCTCCAAGAGGACCCTCCGCGATACCAGGAGTCTCCCGCACCTGTGCTTGGCGTTGGAGAGCTTGTGGAGGTCGCAGTCAACGAGTTCTTCGCGTGCGGAGTGACGCCGGCGCGCGGAGTCCTGTGTTGGGGTTCGAATGACCTGGGTGGTATCGGGATCGGTTCGAACGATCGCGGCGTGCTCCCGCCCGGCGCTCTTGTCGCCCTTCCGCCGGTTCGCGAGATCGCAATGGGCAATCGTGCTGTTTGCGCCCTGACAATGGAAGATGAAGTCTACTGTTGGGGATCCGCTGAATCGTCAGTATTGACGGTGAACGAGAACGTGCCTCAGCGCAGCCCGCTAAGGGTCTACCCCCGGTCTGCTCCCTGACCATGCGCGAGCCCCTCCTCCTCCCCGTTCTCATCCTCGGCTGCGCCAGCAGCGTCGGCGGCACTCCGCCCCGCGACGCCGCCGCGCCCGATGCCCTCCTCGACGCGGCTCCCTCTCTCGACCGAACCCCGGCCGACGACACCTTGTCGCTCGACCCGCGATGCACTGCCATGCCCTGCCTTCAGCACCCCATTCTGCGCTCGCACGGTACGGGCATCTGGCTCGTCTTCCCGGACGGCCGCACCTTCCACTGGGGTCAGTCCCAGTTCGTGGGCGGGCCGCCGGACCTCGCTCCCACCCCAGGACCGCGGCTCCCGGCAGACCTGCTCGACCTTCAGGCCGGCCCGCGCCACTCATGCGCCCTACGCGCATCCGGCGGACGCGTGATCTGCTGGGGCCAGAACACCGACGGCCAGCTCGGCAACGCGCTCCCCGAAGCGGCGCGTGAGCCCGTCGAGGTCGCGGGCATTCGCGGCGTGACGGCGCTCGCCCTCGCAGAGACCTCGACCTGGGCCGTCCGCGATGGCGCCCTCGCCTACTGGGGTACTCCCGGCGCCCTCGGGAACCCCCCGCCTACGGCGAGCCCGCGGCCCGCATTCGACCTGTCGAACGCGCTCGCGTTCTCGGGCTCGCCGGTAGGCGACTCGCTGGGTGTCATCCTCCGGGACGGCACCGCGCTCGCGTGGGGGCGCAACGACTGGGGCAACCTGGGCGACGGCACCCGACAGACCCGCACCGCGCCCGTCGCCATCCGCGATCTGCGCGGCGTGCTCTCGCTGCACCTGAGCGCCAACGCATCGTGCGCCGTTGCCGCCGCCGGTCCCGCGGGCAATGGCCTGTGCTGGGGCGAGCGCCACTGGCTCGGCAACCTCGTCCGCCAGAACCCGCCGGAGATCTTCTCCACCCCTGCGCCGCTCGCAGGCCCGCAGGACCTCATTCAGATGGTTGTCGGCGAGTACTTCGCCTGCGCCGTGGATGGGTCGCTCACCGTGCGTTGCTGGGGCATCAACCTCGAAGGCGTCCTGGGCGCCGGCTCGCTGGAGCTCGAGGGCCTGAGCCCGAACGGCCCCCTGGTGCGCCTGCCCGCCGTGCGCGAGATCGCGCTAGCCGGCCGGGCCGTCTGCGCGCTCACGATGGACGACGTGGTCTACTGCTGGGGCGACGCGAGCCGCGGGGTGCTCGCGCAGGGCGACGACATCGATCGCCCCTCGCCTGTGCGGGCGTACCCCGCGCGGACTCGCTGAGATCGGTACAACAAACCGCACGTTGGCCCAGATCCCGTCTCTGCCGCGTGGGGTCCGGGCTGCGGGGGCGCTGCTGGTTGGTATCAGCGCGCAGCTGCGCAGCCGCGAGCGCCTCACCGACCGGCTCACCCGCCGCCTCTCGGACCCCGGCCGCGCCTGAGCCTCGGTCAACACCCCGTCGCGGTGACGCGCTGCACCATTCCGACCGAGCATGGAAAACCATGGGAGTACGGTCGAGATTTCGTCGTTTTGACCCCCCAGGGTGCGGGCGATCCGGTGTAGGAAGCGCGCCGTCCAGTGGTCACCCCAACCGTCGATCTCACGCCCGTCGCTCTCTGGGTCCCCGGCTCTGTTGCGCCTGCCTTCGGCGCGGGAGACCTCCTGGGCGCCATCGCCTCCGTGCGCCATCCCGTGCACGTCGTCCGCGACGGCGCGGCGGGTCGCGTGGGGGTCGCCCTCGGCGGCGAGATGGTGCCCGCGTCCCGCCCGGCGGCCGGCGCCCTCCCGCTGCTCGCCACGCTCCCGGCCCTCTACCCCGAGTGGCTGGGCGACCGGTCGTTCTGCGAGGTTCACCGGGTGCGCTTCCCCTACGTGGTCGGCGAGATGGCCAACGGCATCGCGACCACGCGCATGGTCATCGCCGCCGCCCGCGCCGGGATGCTGGGCTTCTTCGGCGCCGCGGGCCTCGGCTTCGAGCGCGTCGAGCGGGCCCTCGACGAGCTCCACGCCGCCCTCGCCGACGCGCTCCCCTGGGGGGTCAACCTCATCCACTCGCCCAACGAGCCCGCGCTCGAAGACCGCGTGGCCGACCTGCTCATCCGCCGCGGCGTCGCGCGGGTGTCGGCCTCGGCCTTCATGGCGCTCACCCCCGCGGTGGTGCGCTACGCCGCGAGCGGGCTCACCGTCGACGCCGCGGGGCGCGTCGCGCGCAGGCACCACGTGTTCGCGAAGGTGTCGCGGGCCGAGGTGGCGCGGCGCTTCATGGCCCCGGCGCCGGCGGAGATGCTCCGCGCGCTGGTGGAGAAGGGCTTGCTCACGGCGGCCGAGGCCGAGCTCGCGCAGCGGGTGCCGGTGGCCGAGGACCTCACCATCGAGGCCGACTCCGGCGGGCACACCGACAACCAGGCGCTGACGGCGCTGCTGCCGACGATCCTGTCGCTGCGCGACGAGCTCGCCGCGAAGCACGGGTATACGCGGCCGATGCGCGTGGGCGCGGCGGGGGGCCTCGGCACGCCGGGGGCGGTCGCGGCGGCCTTCGCGCTGGGCGCGGCGTACGTGCTGACGGGCTCGGTCAACCAGGCCGCGGTGGAGTCGGGGCTCTCCGAGGGGGGCCGGGCGATGCTGGCGCAGGCCGACCTCGCGGACGTCATCATGGCGCCCGCGGCGGACATGTTCGAGCTGGGCGTGAAGGTCCAGGTGCTGAAGCGCGGGACCATGTTCGGCGTGCGCGCGGCGAAGCTCTACGACGCGTACGTGGCGCACCCCTCGCTCGCGGCCATCCCCCCGGAGGCGCGGGCGCGGCTGGAGAACGACGTGCTGCACGCCACCTTCGAGGAGATCTGGGCGGACACGAAGACCTTCTGGCAGAAGCGCGACCCGGGCGAGATCGCCCGCTGCGAGGCCGACCCGCGGCGGCAGATGGCCCTGGTCTTCCGCTGGTACCTGGGCAAGGCGAGCAAGTGGGCCATCGACGGCGAGCCCACCCGCCGCGCCGACTACCAGATCTGGTGCGGGCCCGCGATGGGGGCCTTCAACGCCTGGGCGCGCGGATCGTTCCTGGCCGAGCCGGGCAACCGCACCGTGGTGCAGATCGGTCTCAACCTGCTGGAGGGCGCCGCGGTCATCACCCGCGCGCAGCAGCTCCGCACCTACGGCGTCGCGGTCCCCGCGGGCGCCTTCGACTTCCGGCCCAGGCTCCTGGCCTGACGGGGCGCTAGCGCCCCCGGCGACTCCCCTTCTGGTTTCGTATCCCCACACACCGTGACGAGGTCTTGAGATGCCGCAGGTTCCCATTGCCATCGTGGGCGTGAGCGCCCTGTTCCCGGGTTCGACCGACGCGCAGGGCTTCTGGCGCGACATCCTCCTGGGGCGCGACCTCATCACCGACGTGCCCGCGACGCACTGGCTCATCGACGACTACTACGACCCCGACCCCTCGGCGCCGGACAAGACCTACTCCAAGCGCGGGGCCTTCCTGCCCGACGTGGCCTTCGACCCGATGGAGTTCGGCATCCCCCCGTCCATCGTGCCGGCCACCGACACGGCGCAGCTCCTGGCGCTCATCGTCGCGCAGCGCGTGCTCGACGACGCCACGCAGGGCCAGTTCGCCAAGATGGACCGCGAGCGCGCCAGCGTCATCCTCGGCGTCACCTCCGGGCAGGAACTCCTCGGCACCATGGTCAGCCGCCTCCAGCGGCCCATCTGGCTGAAGGCCCTGCGCGACTCCGGCATCCCCGAGGAGGAGGCCGTGGTCATCTGCGAGCGCATCGCCGGCGGCTTCGTGCCGTGGCAGGAGTCGTCCTTCCCGGGCCTGCTGGGCAACGTCGTGGCCGGTCGCATCGCCAACCGCTTCGACCTGCGCGGCACCAACTGCGTCACCGACGCGGCCTGCGCGAGCACCCTCTCGGCGCTCTCCATGGCCATCAACGAGCTCAGCCTCGGCCAGTCCGACCTGGTCATCGCGGGCGGCGTCGACACCATGAACGACATCTTCATGTACATGTGCTTCAGCAAGACCCCGGCGCTGTCGAAGTCGGGCGACTGCCGCCCCTTCTCCGACGCCGCCGACGGCACGCTGCTGGGCGAGGGCATGTCCATGCTGGCCTTGAAGCGCCTCGACGACGCCGAGCGCGCGGGCGACCGGGTCTACGCCGTCATCCGCGGCCTCGGGTCGGCCTCCGACGGGCGCAGCAAGAGCGTGTACGCGCCGCTCCCGGAGGGGCAGGCGCGAGCGCTCCGGCGCACCTACGAGAGCGCTGGCTACGGCGCCGACACCGTGGAGCTCGTCGAGGCCCACGGCACGGCCACCAAGGCGGGCGACGCGGCGGAGTTCGCGGGCCTCCAGATCGCCTTCGGCGAGAGCGGCCGCGCCGACCGGCAGTGGTGCGCGCTCGGCTCGGTGAAGTCCCAGATCGGCCACACCAAGTCCGCGGCGGGCGCGGCGGGCCTCTTCAAGGCCGTCATGGCGCTGCACCACAAGGTGCTGCCGCCCACCATCAAGGTCGACCGGCCCAACCCCGCGCTCGAGATCGACAAGAGCCCGTTCTACCTCAACACCCAGGCCCGGCCGTGGGTCCGTGACGCGTCGCACCCGCGGCGCGCGTCGGTGTCGAGCTTCGGCTTCGGCGGCAGCAACTTCCACGTCGCGCTGGAGGAGTACGTCGGCCCGGCGCCCCGCGCGTGGCGGATGCGCACCGCGCCCACGGAGCTGGTGCTGCTCTCCGACGCGACGCCCGCCGGGCTCGCGGCGAAGTGCGACGAGGCCGCGAAGCGCGCGGCGGACGGCGGGCTGACGGCCCTCGCGCGGGCCTCGCAGGAGGGCTTCCGCGCGGGCGAACCGGCGCGCCTGGCGGTGGTCGCGAGCGACGCGGCCGACCTCGCGGCGAAGCTGAAGCAGGCGGCGGCGCACCTCGCGGCGAAGCCCGACGCGGCGCTCTCGACCCCGACGGGCGTGTACTACGCGAACGGTGCCGAGTGTGGCGGGGTGGCCTTCGTGTTCCCGGGGCAGGGGAGCCAGTACGTGGGCATGGGGGCGGACGTCGCCATGAGCCTCGACGCGGCGCGCTCGGCCTGGGACGACGCCGCGGGCGCGCGCTTCGACGGAGAGAGCGTGGCGGACGTGGTGTTCCCGCGGCCGGTGTTCAACGACGACGACCGCGCGGCGCAGACGAAGCACCTCACGGCCACCGAGTGGGCCCAGCCCGCCATCGGCGTGGCGAGCCTCGCGCTGCTGCGGGTGCTGCGCTCGCTCGGGGTGAAGGCCCAGGACGTGGGCGGGCACAGCTTCGGCGAGGTCACGGCCCTCTCCGCGGCCGGGGTCATCGACGAGCCCTCCCTGGTGACGGTGGCGCGCAAGCGCGGCGAGCTCATGCGCGACGCGTCGGCAACGCCGGGCGCGATGACCGCCGTCGGGCGCCCGATCGCCGACGTGAGGGCGGTGCTCGCGGACTTCGGCGACGCGGTGGTGGTGGCCAACCACAACCACCCGAAGCAGGTGGTGCTCTCCGGCGCGACGGAGGCCATCGCCCGGGTCGAGGCGCTGCTCGCCGCGAAGAGCATGGCGGCGAAGCGACTGCCGGTCTCGACGGCCTTCCACAGCGCCCTGGTGGCGCCGTCGGGGGCGAAGTTCGGGGACTTCCTCGCCGGGGTGCCCTTCGGGGCGCCGGGCGCGGTGGTGTGGTCCAACGCCGAGGCCGCGCCGTACCCCGCGGACGCGGCGGCGATGCGCGATCGCCTCGCGGGGCAGATCGCCCGCCCGGTGCGCTTCGTCGAGCAGGTCGAGGCCATGTGGGCGCGCGGCGCGCGGACCTTCATCGAGGTCGGCCCCGGCGCGGTGCTCACCGACCTCGTCGACCGCATCCTCGGCGACCGCCCCCACGTCGCCGTGCCGCTCGACCGCAAGGGCAAGCACGGCGTGACCGCCCTCCAGGAGGGCATCGGCCGCCTCGCGGTGGCGGGCGTCGCGATGGACTTCACTGCGCTCTGGGCGGACTACGCGCCCACGCCCGCGCCGAAGAAGAAGCCCGCGATGACCATCTCGCTCAACGGCTCCAACTACGGCAAGCCGTACCCGCCGAAGGGTGGCTCCGCCGCGCTCCCGCCCCCGAACCCCCCGCGGGTGAAGGAGGTGGTCGTGCAGGAGGTCATCAAGGAGGTCGTCCGCGAGGTCGTCGTGGAGCGCGCCCCCGCGCCGGGCGCCGCGCCGTCGTCGCCCGCATACGCGCCCGCCGCGAGCGGGGCCGAGGGCCTCGCCTGGGTGCAGGCCTACCAGGAGTCGCAGCGGCAGACCTCCGAGGCCCACGCGGCCTACCTGAAGACGATGGCCGACACGCACTCGTCCTTCCTGCGCACCGTGGAGAACTCCTTCTCGGGCCTGAGCGCGATGCTCAGCGGCCAGCCGATGTCCATTGGACAACCGATGTCCATTGGACAGCCGATGTCCATTGGACAACCGATGTCCATTGGACAACCGATGTCCATTGGACAGCCGATGTCCATTGGACA
>CAIOSS010000875.1 GCA_903860995.1 uncultured delta proteobacterium
CCGCCCGCCGGGGCGAGCGGGCGCGCACCTCCGCGAGCAGGGCCGCGAGGGGCTCCGCGGCGGCTGCGACCGCCGGGGGGACGATGCGCGCCCGCAGCGCACGCACCCGCTCGGCGGCCTGCGTCAGCCGCGCGCGGAAGGCGTCATCCACGGAGGCGCGCCGGGCCATCGCCTGCCGCGCGAGCTCGGCCTGCGTCGGGGAGTGGGAGACGGTGACGAGGTCGTTGCCCGCGGCCATCGCGCGAACCGCCGCGCGGTCGACGCCCCAGGTGAGGCGGATGGGGGTCATCTCAAGGTCGTCGGTGACGGCCAGGCCGCGCACCCCGGCGACCTCGCGCAGCAGCTCGGTCGAGCAGGGGGAGGAGAGGGTGGCCGGGAAGTCTCGGTCGACGCCCTCGTACACGACGTGCGCGACCATCACGGCGGCGACGGTCTCGGCCACGGAGAGGAAGGGCACGAGCTCGACGCGGCGCAGGGACTCCACCGTCGACGCGACGCGCGGCAGCACGTGGTGGCTGTCGTCGCGGGTGCCGCCGTGACCCGGGAAGTGCTTGGCGCACGCGAGCACCCCGGCGGCCTGGAGCGCCCGCACGAAGGCCTCGCCGTGCCGCGCGACCTTCTCCGGGTCGCCGCCGAACACCCGCCCCGGCACCACGCCGTTGTTGGGGTCGGTGCACACGTCGAGGACGGGCGCGAGGTTCATGGTGACGCCGACCGAGAGCAGGTCGCGGCCGAGCGCGGCGGCGACGCGCGCGGTGAGGCCGACGTCGTCGATGGCGCCGAGGGTCGTCAGCGAGGGGAAGCGCGCGAGCGGGGGAGAGAGGTGCGAGACGGCGCCGCCCTCCTGGTCGGCGGAGATGATGAGGGGCGGGGCGCCCGCCGGGACGAGGGCGTTGAGCTCGGCGGTGAGGGCGAGCAGCGCGGCCGGGGTGGGGGCGTTGTCGCGGGTCAGGATCACCGCCCCGCAGGCCCCCTCGGCGACGCGGCGGGCGACCCAGGGGTGCATCCCCCGGGTGCGCCAGCCGACGAGCATGCACTGCCCGGCGAGGGCGAGGAGCTCATCGGGCGGGGCCGCGGGCTCCGGGGCGCGGCGCTGGCCGAGGCCCGCGGCGCTGTGCAGTCCCAGGGTGAGCGCGGCGAGGGCGGAGCGACGGTGCATGGATGGGCTTCGGGAAGGGGGGACGGCCTTGCGGCGGAGCGCCCGGGAGGGTACCTGACGCGACCATGTCGGAGAAGCCTGCCGTGAGTGATGGTCCGAGCGCGCCGAAGATGCCCGAGATGCCGGAGATGCCCGCGCTGAAGGTGAAGAACCTCGCGATCGGCGGCGCCGTGATCGTCGCGATCTGGGCGCTGGTGATCGCCAGCGGGTCGAAGATCGCGATGGGGGTGACCGCGGCGCTCACCGTGGCGCTCGCCGTGGCGGCGATCTGGGTGTGGCGCTTCATCATGAAGCAGCAGAGCCTGATGAAGCTGGCGCAGAAGGGCACGTCGGGCCCGGAGGGGCGCGAGGCGGCCCTGAAGGAGCTCGCCGCCGCGGGCGACAAGGACGTGATGAACGTCGTGCTGCGCGCCCAGCTGGAGGCGCAGACCGACCCCGACCTGGCGCTCGCCACGCTCGACAAGATCGACATGAAGAAAGTGCCCGCGCTGGCGCTCGACCAGGTGCGCGGGCTGAAGGCCCAGCTGCTGCTGTTGAACGGGCGCCTCGACGACGCCACGGCGCTCTGCGCGGACATCCAGCCGAGCAAGACGCAGGACCTCGGCGCGCGGGGCATGCTGGCGGCCACGGTGGCCGAGACCTGGGCGCGCACCGGGCGCGCGAAGGAGGCCCGGGAGATGCTGTCGACCATCTCGCCGGACGACACGGCCTACGCGCAGTCGCGGGTGCCGCTGCTCTTCGCGCGGGTGTTCGCAAACTTCGCGGAGACCAAGCACGGCCTCGTGAAGAAGGACCTCACGGCCATCGCGAAGGAGAACGTGAACCTGCTGGGGAGGTTCCTCGACCCGCGCTTCAAGACGGCGCCGGAGCTGATGCGCCTGGCCCAGGATATCGTGATGGCCGACCCGGAGATGCAGAAGATGGCCCGCAAGATGGGCGGCGCGGGCGGCGCGGGCGGCAGCGGCGGGCGCCCGGGTACGGCCATGCGCCCCACCCGGCGGTAGCGTCGGTCTCCTTCAGAGCGCTTCTCCACCGCGCTGGATACGTGACCTCACCCCCGGCCCCTCTCCATGAATGGAGAGGGGGGTCGGAGCGGGACCAAATCGCTTGAATTATCGATTTTTTCTCCCCCTCTCCATTCATGGAGAGGGGGTTTGGGGGGTGAGGTCTCGGAACGCATACCAGTCGCGTCAGGCCACCGCTCTAACGCCGATGGCCCCGAGGGGCGTGTCGCGCGCGGTCTCCCAGCGC
>CAIOSS010000876.1 GCA_903860995.1 uncultured delta proteobacterium
CCTGGTGCTCCTCGCGACGCCGGACGTGTCCGCGGCCGCTCGCGAGCGCCTGGCCGCGTCCGCGGGGTGGGAGGTGCGCACCGTCGAGCCCATCGCCAACCCGACCCCCGACGGCGAGCTCGTCTTCGAGCGCTTTCGCAACACCTTCACGAAGCTCCGGGTCTTCGGTCTCGAGGACATCGAGAAGGCCGTCTTCCTCGACGCCGACACGCTCGTGGTGCGCAACATCGACGAGCTCTTCGCGCGCCCCGCCTTCGCCGCCGCGCCCGACTTCTTCACCCCCGAGCGCTTCAACTCCGGCGTGATGGTGCTCGAGCCCTCCCGCGCGCTCTTCGCGGCGATGGAGTCGACGCTCCGCGAGCGGGCCACCTACGACGGCGGCGACCAGGGCTTCCTCAACACGTTCTATTCCGACTGGTGGTCGAGGGAGGTCGGGCACCGGCTGGAGTCCCGGTACAACCTCCATCACTTCGTCTATCAGTTCATGTCCGGGCGCGCGCCGCTGCGGCCGATGATGGGCGACGTGAAGATCGTCCACTACACCCTCCAGAAGCCCTGGCGTCAGGCCACCGTCACCGGCGGCTCGGAGCTGTGGTGGTCCCGCTACGTCGAGCGCCACCCCGAGGCCGACGGCCCCCTCCGCCGCCGGCTGCACGCCGCCCAGGACTGGGCCTTCGACCACGCCGTGCGCGCGCTCGGCGGCGCCTGACCCGATCGGCCCCCGAGCGGGCGCCGGCGCTCATCGCTGGAGCGCCCTTGCGATGCGGGGCCCCGCGCGCCCGTCGCACTGCTCGCGCAGCACCGCGTCGAGGCTCAGGGTCGCCAGCACGGCGGCCACCCTGGGCTTCGGCGTGATGCGCTCGGCGGCGTCGAAGGCCAGCGCGACGAGCTCGCCCAGCGACATGGAACGCCTCGGTGCCCGCTGCTTCTTCATGACGCCTCCCTCGGATGGTCGAGCCGTCGCGGTGTGCGAGCGTCGTGCCGCTGGCGTCTACAGACCCTGTCTGGCCTCCAGGTGCAGCTGATCGCGCACCGAGCGCACGCCGTGGATGGCGCCCGCCGCGCCCACCGCCGCCCGCCGCTCGGACCACGAGCCCACGGTGCCTGACAGCGTCACGACGCCGTCCTCGATGGCGAGGTCGATGTGCCGCGTCTCGCGCATCGCGTGGCGGTGCAGGGCCTCGGCGATGGCGAGCCGCACCTCGGAGGGGGCGACGAAGTGCGGGCGCACCTCGATGGTGTTGGTGACCCCGGTGACCCCGGTGAGGTAGCGCACGGCCTCCTCGGCGTCCTCGCGCTCGCTCCAGTACTCGACCGAGCCCGTGAGCGACACGTGCCCGTCGGTGACCGAGGTCTGGATGCCCTCCCGCGGCACGCGCGCGTCCCACTCCAGCGCCCGGCGCACGGCCTCGGCGACCTCGGGGTCGCTGCGCCCGCTGCTCGCGCCCCGGCGCACCCGGAGGTCGTTGGCGACGTCCTGCACGCCCGCCACGCGCAGCGCCGCGGCCAGCGCCGCGTTGCTCTTCGCCCAGCTCTCCACCTCGCCGATGAGCGTGACCACCCCCGACCGCACCGTGACGCCGACGTCGGTGACGCGCACCCGCGTGTCGCCCTTGAGCTCGAGCAGGACGTCCTGCTGCAACTGCTGATCAGTCTTGTGGATGGACATGGGCTTTGCTCCGATCGTGGTGCGTGGGGTGGTGCGTCGTGCGCGATCGCGCGTGCGGACGACGCTCAGGGCGCCTTCGGTCCGGGGGGCGGGGGCGGGCGCTGAGCGACTTCGCTCACCATCGCAGGGGCCTGGAGCCAGGTAGTTCACGATGGCGCTCACCTCGGCTGCGGAGAGGAGCAGGGGCCATGCCGCTGCGAGGCGTCGACGGATCCCCGGACGAGGCGATGGGCCGCGGCCTCCGTGATGCTTCACGCACCCGTTGGTCGCGCAGGGCGTGCGTCGCGCGCCGAGCGCTGCGCCAGCGCCTGCTCGACCACCGCGCGTAGCTCGCTCATCCCGAAGGGCTTGGCGAGGAAGGCCATCCCGTTGCGCTCCGCGAGCGTCCCGCCGTCGGCGGCGGCGGTCACCAGCACCGGGCCCGGGGCGTTGGTGCTGTCGCGGATGTGCAGCCACGTCTCGACGCCGGTCATCCCGGGCATCCGGTGGTCGATGAGCGCCACGTCGAAGGCCTCGCGCGCGACGAGCGCGATGGCCCCGCCGCCCGAGTCGACGGACGTGACGTGGTAGCCCATCGAGTCGAGCACCCCGGTGAGGGAGCGACGGAACATCGCGTCGTCGTCGACGACCAGCACGCGCGCGCCCATCACGCCGCCCCGTCGCGTGAGCCGAGCGCCGAGGGACGTGGGGACTGGGAGCGCGCAGCGTTGGAAGGCATCGATGCTCCGATGGGGGTCGTAGGGGGTCGCAGGGCGCCTCGAGCGGGTCGAGGTCGGTGCCCCAAAGCAACACCGGGGCCGCTCGATGGC
>CAIOSS010000877.1 GCA_903860995.1 uncultured delta proteobacterium
CACCAGCGGAGTCCCCACCAGCCACTCCCGAGCCCGCCGCCGAACTCCCATCGTCCGCAGACGATCTCGATCGCGAGGTTGTTGCGACGTTTCCCTACCCCGTCGCGAAGCCCTATCTCGATTTTCTCCAGGAGCAGGATCCGAGGCTGCGCTGCAAACTGCTGGTCGATACGTTCACCTCGATACTCAAGGTGTGGGCCTTGCTGGTGGCCAGTGAGTATCTGCGCGCGACCGACGTCAAGGACGCTCAGGTCCACAAAATGCTGGTTCGCGATCTCGCGCGACCGCTGATTTCGGCGTGGAGCCTGCTTATCCAGCGTGCCCTTCCCGTCTTGAACGACGCGAAGATCACCCCCTTCGCCCCCGAACTTGCGCGCGCCTACGAAGCGCTCGAGACCAAATGCAAGCAGCGCTTCGCCGTCACTGAAACCTACATCGACGATGCGGGTGTCACGCAGTCGCGCACCAAGAAGCTTGGTAAGATTCAGGCCCTCATCGCCTATCGAAACGGGCTCGCCCACGGCTTCAACCAGTCGCCGAAGCAGGCGCAGCGTGATCTCGACACCTACCTGCCACTCTTGCGCGAGGTGCTTCGGGCGGCGCGATTCCTTGCGCGCTATCCGCTGTGGCACGTCGGCCTCGGAAAGCGCGGAACCGGCAGCGCAGAAGGCCACCGACTCATGGGCGCAAGGCCCTCGGCGACCCTTGAGCCGGCCGATGCGACCGATCTTGACCCCAGGATATCGCCGCTTTTTCTGCGCAACGAAGCCACCGGCGAAGTGCTGCCCCGGTTTGCGTTCTTCGATGTTCACGAAGTGGAGGACGGCGGCCTTCCGGGGCTCGGGCGCGATGTGTTTCTCTTCGAAGGGAATACGAAGACGACCGTGATTTACGTATCCACCACCGGTGAGCACGCCGAGAAGGCCGCGCGCTTCACGCATTGGCAGGCTCTGCTCGTCGCCAAGGCCGTCAATGTAGAGTTGCTCTCGTCCGAGACGCTCACCCTCGACGCGCTGCGCGCCGCCAGTCGCCGCATCGCCGACCAGGCCCTCGATGCACTCGTTCAGAGTGGAAAGTACCTCCGCGAGGCCAGCGTCGATCGCGAGGATCTCAAGAAGCACCTCGAAATGTTCGAGGCCGGTAAGTACGGCGCGTTCGTTCTGGGCGGCGAGAGCGGCATCGGGAAGAGCACCCTGCTCGCCAGATATGTCGAGAAGCGCCGCGACGCCGGAGACGCAGTTGCTTTTTACCGCGCCAGCGCCCTGCCCTCTGCCGAGATCGGCGCGAGGCTCCTTCGCGATGTCGGCCTCACCGGAATGTACTTCGAGGACTTCCTCGCTGCGGCGGCCCCCCTCTTCCGCGAGTCCGATGCACGCTTTCTGCTGGTCATCGATGGGGTCAACGAGTTCGGCGCCGAAGTCGCAGAGCTCGTCCGTCAGATCGACGCGCTCGTGCAGCAGGCCTCGGGTCACGACTGGTTTCGGGTGGTCGCCAGCGTGCGCGACAGCGCCTACCAGCGCCTTCCGATCGATGCCCGATTCGGTGCGTCCGGCCTCGCCCGCTACCTGACCGTCGAGGAGGACCGCGGTGGTGAGAAGGAACGCACCCCGGTGGTCGCCCTCCGTCCGATTGCCACCGAGCATGTCGCGGCACTGTACGAGGCCTATCGCAGCTATCGTCAGAAAGACCCGGATGATGCCGAGTCCTCCGGGCTCCACAGGTTCAGGCCCGTGACCGCATTCGGCGATCTCACCGCCGCGGGATCCACCCGCACCCTCCTTCGCAGTCCGCTCATGGCTCGCCTGGTGCTCGAGGCGTTCCACCGGCGGACGCTGCCCTCCGACCTCCGCTCGGATCAGGCGATGCGCCTCTATCTCGAGCAGGTCGTGGTCGAGAATGGGGACTTTCCGAAGCGACGGCAGTTCCTCGCGGCCATGGTGCGGGAGTTCGACAAGGCATCGAGCGACACGATGTCCCGCGACACGCTGATGCGCGCGCCCTCGAAAGACCTCCGCGACGCGCTGATGAATCCGCAGCGAGACAGCGCCTATGTGCAGCTGGTGGAGCTCGGGGTGCTGCTCGAAGAATGGGATGGCGATACCTGCAATGTGAGATTCGCGTTCGACCGACTCTTCGAGTTTCTGCTCGGAGAGTTGCATGATCCGCGGGTGCAGACGGCCGACGAGGCCCTGTCGCTCGCCGCGCGCGCCGCGGGCTTCAAGAGCCTGCGC
Source organism: uncultured delta proteobacterium (assembly GCA_903860995.1). Taxonomy (GTDB): domain Bacteria; phylum Myxococcota_A; class Polyangia; order Polyangiales; genus SCUS01. The sequence continues at coordinate 2,232 of CAIOSS010000877.1, forward strand.
GGCGCCCTCGACGCCATCTTCGGTCGGGCCTGCGAGCAGGGGCGTGAGGGGATGTTGATTGCGCTGCTCGACCGGAGTTCCCTCTACGAGGACGCGTCGGTGCGCACGCTCGTCCAGGAGATCGCGACGACGCTGGTGGTGCGTCTGGCGCGTGAAAAGGATTCCGCATTCGATCGAATCATCGACGAAATGCCAAAATCACCGACTGCTGTGGACGTGGAGGTGCTCCTCGGCGTCGCGAACCGCCTCGCTACCCTCGGCGAGGTGGCTGCGCTCGACCGGATGCTCGGGCCGCTGGAGGCAGAAGCGAGAGCGCTCGGTGACGGGCCACTTCTCGGAAAGGCGCTGATTCGTGCCGGGAATCGGGCAAAAACCACGGGCGATCTGGCGTCGGCAGTCGCGCGCTACAACGAAGCCCGCGATGTCGCGGAACGCAGCCACGATCAGAGCGGACTGGCGATGAGC
>CAIOSS010000878.1 GCA_903860995.1 uncultured delta proteobacterium
CCGCTGGGACGATGCCGATCGGGTCGCCTTCGACATCCGACGGGACACCGTGCGCGACGCCGCCCTCCACCGCCTCGACGCCCTCGTACTCGCGAGCGACCGCGAAGACCGCGCCCGCAGTGCCGTCGTCTACCGCGCGGGTCTGCGTCGCAGCGCGGAGCGCACCGCGCGGCTCGAGGCGCTCGCGGACACCGAAGCCCTCGCCGCCGATCCCGTGGCGTACGGTCAGCTCGTCGCGCTGCTCGTCGAGCACCCGCAATCGCAGCACCGTGCGGTCACCGCCGCGGTCCGGCGCAATCCAGCCCTCGGCGACGCCGCGCTTCCGGGTCAGACCGTCGCGCTCACGCCGAGGGAGGAGGGACTGCTCGCACGGGGCCGTGCCGAGCTCTTCGAGATGCTCGCGCAGGCGCCGGACCTCGCCGCAGGTCTGCACGCCGCCGGGGCGCCCGCGGCGCTCCTCGCTCGGCTCTTTCCCGAGGGCGACGCATGAAGGAACGCTCGCGCCCCGGTTGTTCTCCCCCTTCGATGACGCACCCGCGGAGCCGCCGATGAGCCTGCTCGATCACACGTTTGTCTCTGCGCTCCCGACGCCCCTCGCCGTCGCGCTGCAGACGCTCCTCGACGAGCAAGAGGCCCGCTGCGCCGACGAGTTGGCAGAGTTCGTCGCGCTCTTCGTCGAGTACGTCGGTGCGCTCGCGGTCGCGGACTACCTCGGCGACGCCGATTCTGGGCAGCCCTCGATGGACCCCGAGTTGACCGGATGGATCGTCAGCCAGCTCGCGAGCGCCGGTCCCTCCACGGGCGTCTGGGCGCGGTGGACGTCGATGGTGGCGAAGCGTGCGTCGCAGACGTCACTCCCCGAACTGCGCGAATACGTCGCGCGACAGCCGCTCGATGACGCCGGGTCCGACCTCGCGTGGCTGCTCGCGTTTCGCAACCAGGTGATGCACGGCGGCTTCGTCGCCCCGCTCGCGCGGATCCGCGCTGCGCGCCGACGCCTCGAAGGGCTGTTCGGCGCGCTCGCACCGCTCCTCGCGCTCGAGGTGCGAAGCCGTGGGCCCTCAGGCTGGCACACGCATCGGGGCCTCGCGCCCGCGCTGGTCGAGGGGCCTGCGAAGGTCTCGACGGAGGGCGAGGTCTTCCTCGTCGACGGCACCGGCGCGGGACGGCTGCGGCTCGATCCCGCGCTCTTCGTCGATGCGGACGGTACGCTGCACCTGCAACACGACTGGGAGACCCATCACGGCGCGCTCTTCGATCGGCCGTCGATTCACGCGTGGTTCTTGCGGTACCAGCGTGAGCGTCGGGGTCTCGTCTCGGCCGACGTCTGGAGTGCGAAGGCGCGTGCTGCGCTGCCTGCCTGCGGGCTCGTCCGGGGGGCAACGCCCCTCGATCTCCTGCGCGAGGCGATCCGCACGCCCGGAACGGTGACCGTCGTCGGCCCTGTCGGCAGCGGACGCACCACGCTGCTCGCAGCCCTCGCCGACGAGGGTGCGCAGGCGATGGCGGTCTATCCCGTGGAGCCGCACTCGGTCCGGCAGGATCCGCAGGTGCTGCGACGTTGGACGCTGCACGCGCTCAGCACGCTGCTCGTCGGCGCGCCGCCGCCCGATGACGTCTTCGACGGCAGGAATGCGGACGGCTGCGCGCGCTGGCTCGCGCATCTCGCTTCGGCCCGGGACGCGTGTGCGACGCCGGTGCTCGCCGTGGACGACGCGCACCTCGTCGGCGCGGGTGTGTACGCGGAGACGAGCCGCGAGGACTGCCTCGCGCACGCACGAGCGCTGCGCGCGGCGGTGGTGCTGGTGCACACCCCCGGCGCCACCCCGTTCGAGCGCGGCGATCGCACCGTGGAGGTCAGGCCGTGGACCGCGGATCGGGCCGCCGACTGGGGGCTCTCGGCCGCGGAGCTCGAAGCCCTCGGCGGGCATGCAGAGTCCCTCGCCGATCCCGTACGGGGACCGCAGGCGCTCGCCGCACGCATCGCTGCCGACGCGGCTTCGGTGGTCCACGGTCCGGCGCTCCTCACCGCGCTCGGCGCGTCGGAGCAGACCGTCCTCGAACTCGCGGAACGCACCGGAATCTTCACACCGCGCGTCGAGCTGTCGCTCCGCGGTCTGCTCGATCACCTCGACGTTCACGAGGGCGCGGTGCGCAGGTACGCGCTTCGTTCCGGCGTTCGGGCGGCTCTCCTGGGAGGTGCGTCGTGAACCCGACGAACGCGGAGCTGGAGTCGCTCGTCGCAGCGCTCGTCATGGACGCGGCGCTCGCGCCGGCGCGCACGGTGGTGGAGGCTGGAGCGATCGCCACGACCGCGCTGAAGGCCTATTGCGATGCGCAGGTCGCGGCCCTCGTCGCGGGTGACCCGCGTGTGTCGGCGCTGTCGGTAGAGCATCGCAAGCAGGTGCTGGGGCGTGCTTCGGCGGCGCTCCGGCAGCGGGCGCCGAAGCAGGCGCGGGTCGTTCCGCCGGGGGAGCGGGTGCTCGGTCTCCCGGCGCCGCAACGGGACGCGTGGCGCGGGGAGTTCGCAGCCCGCTGCGTCTCGCCGGTCGCGGGGCTCGTTGCGCAGACGCGCCACACGCTCGCGATGCCCCCCGGTGACCCGCGCCGCCGTGACCTCGCGTGGGACCTCGTGAACACCGCCATTACCGCGGTGCGCTACGCCGCGGTGGTCGCGCTCGCGGACTACATGGACGGCGGGCCCTCCAACCCGCAACTCAACC
>CAIOSS010000879.1 GCA_903860995.1 uncultured delta proteobacterium
AGGCGCTCGAAGCCCCCGCGCTCGATGAAGCGCCCGACGCGGCCCGCGACCCGGCGCAGCCCCTCGGCGACGTCGCCGCGGTCGCTCGCCGCGCGGCGGTCGGCGGCGTGGGCGAGCAGGTCGAGGGCGTCGAGGAGCGCGGGCCACGGGAGCGCCGCGACGGAGGCCTTCGCGGCCGCGCCCTCGACGCCCGCGCGGAGGGCGGTGAGCTGGGCGGCCGTGAGCTCGTGCAGCTCGTCGACGCGCAGGGCGAGCTTCGCCTGCGCGCGGGCGGCCTTGCGCACGGCCTCGAGGGTGTCGACGAGCTCCGGCGGTGGCGGCGGCGGCTCCGGGGGCGGCAGCAGCTGCGCGACGGGCGTTGGCAGCGGCAGCGGCTCGGTTGCGGGCGGCGGCGGTGGAGCGAACAGTTTGCGCAGCCAGGACCACATCGTCGTTGGCTGCCGGGACTATGCGAGGTGGGTTGCGATGTCGAGAGGGGTTGTAGGAGGTCCCCGGCGCCGCGCACGAGGGGTGACAGGTGCGACGCCCAAAACCCGGTGTTAGTCTCCGCCGCGGAACGACCCTTCGGAGCTGAGGAGACTGTCTTCGGAGCGGGGTGGTCACAGACAGGGAGAGCCAGTGATGAGTACGGACGTAACGACGACGATCGGGTCGATGAAGGTGTCCAACGAGACGCTGCTGAAGTGGGTGAGCGACACCGCCGCCATGACGAATCCCGACCGGGTGGTGTGGGTCGACGGCTCGGAGGACGAGCGCAGGATCCTCACGGAGAAGGCCGTGGCCGCGGGCATCCTCATCCCGCTCAACCCCCAGAAGCGCCCCGGGTGCTACCTGCACCGCTCCAACCCCAACGACGTCGCGCGCGTCGAGCACTGCACCTTTATCTGTACGCCGACGAAGGAGGGCGCCGGGCCGACCAACAACTGGATGGCCCCGGACGACGCCTACGCCAAGCTGGGGAAGCTCTTCGAGGGCTCGATGAAGGGCCGCACGCTCTACGTGATCCCGTACGTGATGGGGCCCGTCGGGTCGCCGTACTCGAAGATCGGCGTGGAGATCACCGACAGCATCTACGTGGTCCTCAACATGCGGATCATGACGCGCATGGGCCGCGTCGCCCTCGACATGCTGGGCAACGGCGACGAGTTCAACCGCGGCGTGCACTCGACGCTCGACGTCACCCCCGAGCGGCGCTTCATCTGTCACTTCCCGCAGGACAACACCCTCTGGAGCGTCGGGTCGGACGGGAGGCTCTGGGCGATCAACCCGGAGGCGGGGTATTTCGGCGTGGCGCCGGGCACCAACTCCAAGAGCAACCCCAACGCGATGGCGTCGGTGCGCGAGAACACCATCTTCACCAACGTGGCCCTCACGCCCGACGGTGACGTGTGGTGGGAGGGCATCGACGGGGAGGTTCCCGACGAGCTCACCGACTGGCAGGGCAGGCCCTGGAAGAAAAACTCCAACGAGAAGGCCGCGCACCCCAACTCGCGCTTCACGGCGCCGGCGCACAACAACCCGGTGATCTCCAAGGCCGCCAACGACCCGCAGGGCGTGCCCATCTCCGCGATCATCTTCGGCGGGCGCCGCGCCACCACGGTGCCGCTGGTGCTCCAGTCCTTCAACTGGACCCACGGGGTCTTCGTCGGCGCCACCATGGGCAGCGAGACCACCGCGGCGGCCACCGGGCAGGTGGGCATCGTGCGCCGCGACCCGATGGCCATGCTGCCGTTCTGCGGCTACGACATGGGCGACTACTTCGGCCACTGGCTGGAGATGCAGAACTACCTCTCCAACCCGCCGAAGATCTTCCAGGTGAACTGGTTCCGCCAGGACGCCAACGGGAAGTTTTTGTGGCCGGGCTTCGGCGAGAACATGCGGGTGCTCAAGTGGGTCATCGACCGCGCCCACGGCCGGGTCGGCGCCCAGGAGACCCTCCTCGGGTGGGTGCCCAAGGCGGGCCACCTCGACCTGTCGGGCCTCGACGCCAACACCATGGAGAAGGTCGCCGCCGCGACGGCCATCAACCTCGAAGAGTGGCGCCAGGAGTTCGAGATGCAGGGCGAGTTCTTCGAGAAGCTCAAGGCCACCATGCCGCCCGCGCTCGCCCTCCAGCGCCAGCTGCTGATGTCCCGGCTGTAGACCCTCCCCCTCCCCTCTCCTTCCGGCCGCTACGGCTCCCGGAAGCCGGCCTCCACCCACTTCAACGCGCCGGCCGGCGAGAGCCTGTAGTTCGCCGGCATGCGCGCGCTCCCGATGCAGCTGTTCGACTCGTCCCAGGCGGTGAGCGTCGCGTGGGGGTCGTCTTCGTCGGGCGCGATGTCGAGGTCGACCCGGAAGCGCCGCCCCTCGCTCGTCGTCACGTCGGTGCTCTTGTGGAGGCGTGCGCGGTTCTGGTGCGCGTGGCGCTGGAGCACCTCGCTCGCGGTCTTCACCAGGGTGTTGAAGGCGTTCTGGTCGAGGGGCTTCGGGTTCTTCTTGTCGCGACCCATCGTCCACGGGCCCACCAGCGCGGGCTCGGGGTCGCCGTCGCGGGTCATCTCCACCGCCCAGCCCTCGTCGTCGTTGTTCTTGATCACCTTCGCGGTCCAGCCGTCGGCGATCCACAAACGCGGGTTCTGTTCTTCAGCCATAGGCCCGATCGTGTACCCGCGGCGCCCCCGATGGTCCAGCGGGGTGTGACATTGACTGTCTCGACCGCTGGGAGGCAGCGCGGCGCGCCGGCTTCGGCCATAGTGCGCGCGCGATGAGCACCCCCACCCTGCGCGCGTGGCTCCACGACGGGCCCTTCACCCTCTCGATGTCCTCGGGTTTCTTCGGGTTCTATGTGCACGCCGGGGCGCTCACGGCGCTCGCCGACGCGGGCCTCGCCCCGCGCGCCGTCACCGGGTCGAGCGCGGGCGCGCTGGTCACCGGGCTCTACGCCGGCGGGGTGTCGCTCGACGCCATGCGAGAGCGCCTCGCCACGCTGCGCCGCGAGGACTTCTGGGACCCGGCGCCGGGCGCGGGGCTGCTGCGCGGCGGTCGCTTCCGGGCGATGCTCGACGCGCTGCTGCCGGTGACGGACATCGAGCACGCGAAGGTGGCCTACGCGCCCAGCGTGTTCGACCTCGGGTCGCGGCAGACCACGGTGCTGCGCCGGGGGAGCATCGCGGGCGCCATCCACGCGTCGTGCGCGCTGCCGGTGCTGTTCCACCCGGTGCGCCTCGGGGGGCGGCTGTACAGCGACGGGGGCATCGCCGATCGCCCGGGGCTCGCGGGCGTGGAGGCAGGCGAGCGGGTGCTCTACCACCACCTGGCGTCGCGCTCGCCGTGGCGCCGCGCGGGCTCACCCTCGCTCAAGGTGCCGCGGCGCAGCGGGCTCGCGGCGGTGTCCATCGGGGCGCTGCCGAGGGTGAACCCCTTCGCGCTCGACCGGGGCATGGTGGCCTTCGCGATGGCCGAGAAGGCGATGCGCCGGGCGCTCGACGAGTCCGTCGGCGACGGCGTGGTGTGCGTCGAGGCCGCGGGCTGAGCGATCACTCCGCGCCCCGCCATGACCGCCGACCCCTCAGCGACCTCCCTCTGGCGCGACCGCGACTTCAACATCTACTGGCTCGGCCAGACCCTCTCCGGGCTCGGCGACGCCTTCGCGTCCATCGCGCTCCCGCTGCTGGTGCTCCAGTCCACCGGGTCGCTGCACCGCATGGGGCGGCTCACGGCGCTGGTCTCCGTCGCGCACGTCGTGGCGGGCCTCGCGTCGGGCGCCCTCGTCGACCGCGTCGACCGTCGGCGGCTCATGATCGCGTGCGACCTCGGCCGCTGGGCCGTGTACTCCGCCGTGCCCGTCGTGTGGTGGCTCCAGGGCCCGAGCTACTGGCTCCTGGTCGTCGCCGGGTCGGTGGGCGCGCTGCTCGGCAACACCTTCCAGGTGGCGGCCATCACCGCCGTGGCCAACCTGGTGCCGCGCTCGCGGCTCATCGACGCCAACGGGCGGATGCACGGGTCCTACGCGGTGATGTTCTTCGTCGGCCCGATGCTGGCGGGCGAGGTGTGCCAGCGCTTCGGGGCCACCACCGCCATCGCCATCGACTGCGGGTCGTACCTGGTGTCGGCCGCGTCGCTGGCCTTCGTCCGCGGGCGCTTCGGGTCCGGCGGCGAGCGCGAGCGCGTCGGCTTCGTCGCGGGCTTCGTGGCGGGCGTTCGCTTCCTCTGGTCGGTGCCCACGCTGCGCGCCCTCACGGTGCTCCTCGGGCTGAGCTCGATGCTCATGGCGGGCCGCGAGAACCTCCTCATCTTCCACGTGAAGCGCACGCTCCACGGCGACGACCGCGCGGTAG
>CAIOSS010000880.1 GCA_903860995.1 uncultured delta proteobacterium
CTCCACCATGGCCGCCTTCGTGCTGGGCCGCGCCGCGCCCCGGGCCCGGGCCGCGCTGCCCGGCGGACGCCCGCTCGCGGTGGACTTCTGGCGGGCCATCCGCGACGCCCCCACGACGCGCTCCCGCAACGGCTGGCTCAAGGTGGAGCGGGTGGCCGACGCGCGGCCCGGCGACGTGCTGGCGTGGCCGCGGCCGCGGTGGTTCCGCTCCAACAACACCGGGCACGTGGCCTTCGTCGCCGAGGCCCCGACGGTGACCCGGCGCGGCGTGCTGGTGCGGGTCACCGACGCCACCTCGGTGGGCCACCAGGACGACCCCCGCAACCGCGACGGCGGCCCGACGGGCTTCGGCCAGGGAACCCTCCTCATCGCCACCGACCCGGTCACCGGCGAGGGCACCGCCTACGGCTGGATCGGTATCCACACGCCGCCCGACTGGATGGTCGCGACGCCCGTTCGCATCGGCCGCGTGGTGCGCTGAGCCTTCGCCGCCAGGATCGCACAGGCGGACTCGCTCGCCGCGGCCCGCGTGACGTCGGCGCGGAAGCCCTCGTGTTCGAAGGCGCCACCGAGCTCGGCTGCAAGGCTGGTCCCGCGGGTGGCGTTCGTCTCCGTCGGGAGCAGCGGAGCCCACGCCGGAGTGCTCGCGTGCGCGAGGTCCCACCAGTCGGGCTCGCCTGTCACTCGCGCGCACCCGAGGGTGAGCGACGTCGGGGTGAGGCCCGGTCCACAACGCCCCACCGAGCGCCCGTGCACGCCGCGGCCTGCTCGCTACGGGAAGAGGTCGGTGGGCACCCAGAGCGGCGACGGACCCGTGCGCAGCGCGACCAGCGCGCGGCCGGCGAGCCAGTCTCGCTCGATCACCCGGAAGGGCGTCCCCCGCGGGATCAGCCGGGCCACGTCGGGGTGCCGCTCGGCGTACCCGTAGGCCTCGAAGGTCTCCATCTGGGCGAACAGCCTCGTCGCCAAGGCGAGACCCTCGCGGGTCGGGTGACCGAAGCCCGCGCGCAGCAGCCCGGCCCATCCCTCGGGCGTCGCCCCGGCGGGCGCCTCGGCTTCGGACGCGCGGCCGCGGGGAGACCACGTGCGCGCCTCGCACCGACGGATCTCGTTCGGGCTCAGCGGGAGCTCGCGCGCGGTCGCGACGAAGCCCTGCCACGCCCAGGTCACGTTGGGCCGGAAGCACTCCACGTAGCCGACGGGCGCCCGGCGGTCGTGCGCCAGCCGGTGCAGGAGCATGTCCCCGGGGGCGCGCGCGATCACCCGATCGCTGAGCCCGCCGAGGTCGATGACGTTCACGGCGGGGACGTTCCAGGTGTACGTGCCGGGGTTTCCCAGCGCGGCCACGGGGTACGCACCCGGGAAGTCGCCGGGCCCCGGCGGGCGCTGGTGCTCGGCGTGGAGGTACCGGAAGAAGACCTTGTGCTCCTGGTGGCGCACGCAGGCGTACCGCTGGATGAGCCAGAGCTGGAGCTCGTCGAAGAGTTCCACGTAGGGGCGCGCGAGGGCCGGGAAGCGCGGCGCCACGGGCTCCGTGAGGATGAAGGTCTGCTGGGCGGTGCGGAGGTCCTTCGTGGCGTACCAGTGCACCCACGGGATGGGGAGCGAGCAGAGCGCGAAGGCGCCGAGCAGCGAGAGCGCGAGCCGCGGACCCGCCCCGACCTGGCCCAGCAGCCACACGAAGGACACGAAGACCAGGAGCGGCGTGTAGCTGAACACGCGGTACTCGAAGTGATCGCCGCCGGTGATGAGGGTGTAGTAGCCGAGGTGAGCGAGCACCGTCGCCGCGGCCGCCACGGGCCCGATGGACGGCCGCGCGGGGAGGACCGTCGAGCGCGGGCCCCGGTAGCGCGCCCAGACGACCGCCGCCGCGAGGGCGAGCCACGCCCAGAGCGCGTACTCCAGCACGAACGAGAGCAGGTAGCGCGCCCCCGACTCGGGCCACGCCGCGGCGACCTTGGCGAAGTACGTGTTGGGCACCCACTCGCCGTAGAAGCGACGGCGCCACGCGAGGTGGGCCGCGACCACGAGCAGCGGCGCCAGGGGGGCGAGCGAGCGCCGCATCGCCGGGCGGGCGCGGGCGACCCAGAGCGCCCAGAGCGCGACCGTGGCGAGCACCGGCAGCGCGCCGTCGGGGCGGGTCAGGTAGACGAGCGAGGCGCTGCCCGCGAGGAGGGTGAGACCCCGAGGGGTGTCGAGCGGGAGGCGGATGCAGCACGCGATCCAGAGCGTGAGCAGGAAGTTGAACATCGAGGTCTCGAGCCCCGAGCTGGTCCACGCGAGGAAGGTGCGGTTGGCGACCACGGCGAGGGCGGCGATGCCCAGCAGGGGCAGGCGCACGGGCTCCAGGCGTGGGCCGAGCGGCATCCGCAGTCCGAGCCAGAGACCGAGGCCGAGGGTGGCGTAGCCGAAGAGCAGGAGGATGGGGTTCGCCGCCGTGGGGGGCGCCACGCCCGTGAGGCGCCATACGCCGTCGAGCAGGGCGACGAAGAGAAAGCTGGTGTAGCCCTCGACGGGTCGGAAGGGCGCGGCGTTCCAGACGTATCCGTGGCCCGCCACGCTCTGCGCCACGTACCGGAACGCGATGTGGGCGTCGTCGGTCAGGAACCAGAAGGTCCGCCAGCCCAGGTAGAGCAGCGGCACCGCCGCGACGAGCAGCGCGATGCCGACCGGGCGGGCCCACGCGAGGTGCCGGCCCTCTGCGCGCGGCGGCGGTGGGGCGGCGGCGCGTCGAGCGCCCGTGCGGAAGGTGCGGACCGGGGTCGGACGGGCGGCGCCGGCGGGGTCGCTCGCGGTGGATCCCTTGCGGCGGGGCTCGCGATCGCGCGGCCTGGGTGGGGGCACGACGAGGCTCCGCGACGGGCTACGGCACCACCGGCGCCGCGGTCATCGACTGGAGCAGCGTCACGACGCCGGTGATGACCGACTCCAGGCGGTGGAAGGGCCCGAGGGTGGCGTCGAGCTCACCGACGGTGCGGAGGTCGCCGCGGCGGTCGCGCGCCTCGGCGTAGTGCAGCACGACGGCGCGTACGCTGGTGAAGGTGCCCCCGTGGCCCCACGGCCCGGTGCTCGCGACGTTGCGCAGCGACGGCGTATGAAACTGCCCCCGCATCGCCTCGAGCGGCTGCACGCGCCGGAGGTGGGCGCTCGTGGCGGGGGCGTCGCTGAAGGCCCCGTCGGCGCGGAAGGGGCTCTCGCGCAGGGCGTCGACGCCCGCGAAGCGCCCGGTGTCCGGCTGCCCGTCCCGGCGCCCGGTGTCGAAATGCAGGTTGTGGAAGCTGTCGTCGGAGAGCGTCGGGCCGTGGTGACACTGAACGCAGCCGGCCTCGAAGAAGGTGCGGAGCCCGTCGCGCGCGGCCTCCGGGAGGGCGTTGACGTCGCCGCGGGCGTAGCGGTCGAAGGCCGACTCGCCGGGCGTCACGCCGCGCTCGAAGGCCGCGATGGACTTGCCCACGTTGGCGAAGAGCCGGTCGACCGCCCGGCGATCGTCCGCGGTCATGGCCTCCCAGGTGGACTGCCCGGGCATGCCCGCGGCGGGGAAGCGCGCGCGGTCGTCGAGCGGCGGCAGCGGGCCATACAGGGCGGTGTATTCGGTGGCGTAGCGCTGGGCGACGGCGTGGGCGACGCCGAGGCGGGTGAAGCCCATCTCGCGCGGGTTTTCGAAGGGCCCGAGGGCCTGCGCCCAGGCAGAGTCGGCGCGGCCGTCCCAGAGCTGCCAGCGCTGGCCCGGCGCCGCGAGGAGGCTGGGGGCGTTGCGGTCGCCGGTGTCGACCCCGACGCTGCGAGCGAGGCCGTCGGCGAGCCCCATGGCGGGGTCGTGGCAGCGGGCGCAGGCGACCTCGCCGTTGGCCGAGAGGCGCGGGTCGAAGAAGAGGGCGCGGCCGAGGGCCGCGGCGCGGGGGTTGTCGGCGAAGGCGTTGGTGGGGTCGGCGGGCGGGCGCGCGGGCGCCATGGCCTGGACCATCTCCCACGCGTCGAGCGGCAGCCGGCCGTCGTAGCGCGCGAAGGTCGGGCGCGCGGGGCGGGCGCGGCGGTCGAGGCGCGCGAGGGCGTCGGCGATCTCGAAGGGCAGGACGTGGGTGTCGGGCGCGTCGAAGAACTGCACGTACGCCATGGTCCGCGGGTCGACCAGGAGCACGAGGGGCAGGTGCTGCGGGCCGATGGAGAGCGGGCGCCAGGTCGAGGCGTCGGAGCGGGCGAGCGAGGTCGGCGCGGCGTCGTAGCGGGCGCGCCAGTCGGCGAGGTCGCGGTCGTCCGGGGGGAGGTTGTCGGCGGCGCTCACGAGCACGTCGAGCAGGTCGAGGCGCGACGCCTCCGGGAGCGCCAGCAGCCGACGGGTGTGGGTGGCGTGGTGCTGCGACGGCCCCGACCAGGCGGCCATCACCCTCACCACGAGCAGCCGGGGCTCGGCGGCGCAGGGGGTGTAGTAGCGCGACAGACGCAGCGGGCCGTCGCCCGTCGCCAGGGTGAGGTCGGGCAGCGGGGTGGTGAACTTCACCTCCGCGGACTGCGGGTACGGCAGCGCGCGGCCGTCGGGGCAGCGGTCGTCGGCGCGCGAGGCGTCGGCGCGCGAGGCGTCGGCGCGCGAGGCGTCGGCGCCGGCGTCGCGCACGTCACGGAGCTCGTGGGCGTCGTGCGCCACGA
>CAIOSS010000881.1 GCA_903860995.1 uncultured delta proteobacterium
CGGTACCACTCAGACGCGGATCCATGTTGGTGATCTGGTCGATCGGGCGGATGTGCGGCCCGGGGTTTCGGTGACAATCGAGGCACCAGGCCATGCTCAGCGGCTGGCTCTGACGCACGACCACCATCTGGTCGACGCGGCCGTGGCACTCGACGCAGCCGACACCCGACGAGAGGTGAACGCTATGGTCGAAGTACGCGTGGTCGGGCAGTCGGTGGACCTTCACCCACTCCAGGGCCTGGCCGCTCTCCCAGCTCTCGCGCACCGGCGCGAGCCGGGCCGAGGTGGTGCGCACCAGCGAGTGGCAATTCATGCAGGTCTGCGTCGGCGGGATCATCGCGTGCGCGGCGCGCTCGATGTTCGCGTGGCAGTAGCGACAGTCCATGCCCATCTGTCCGGCGTGCAGCAGGTGGCTGTACGGCACGGGCTGGTGTGGCTGATAGCCGACCTGCGTGTTGCTGGGTGAGAAGTAGTACCAGACCAGCGACGTCACGATGCCGCCCGCGAGGGCGACCACGACGGCGACGATGGCCGGCAGACGGTTGAGTGAGCGCGGGAAGATCTGCATCTGAGGTTTGTCTTCGGTCAGCTCGCCGGCGCGTTGAACGCGTCCTCGGTTCTCCCGCCCTGTGACCAGACGTCACAGGACCGCGGTGCCGCTAGCACCATATTCGCGGCAACCCTGTCAAGAGGCATCGCTGTCGGTCGGGGAGTCGGTAGCGTACCAGGAGACTCCCGACAAGACCTCTCGCCGGAGTCGTTCGCGGGCGAGGACGCTAACAGGTTCATCTGGGGTTCGCGCGAGGAATCGTCAGCGATGTTGTCTCCCATCGCCTCCTCGCCGACGGGTATGGAGTGCCGCCGGGTTGCCCCGGCAAGGGTCCCGCCGCGACTGCACCTCACCTCCGCCCCACAGCCCGCCGCGCAGGGGCTGTTCTGTGCTAACGCAGCCCTCGTCATGAACCCCTCGTTCATCCTCTCGCCCGCCGAGCTCTCCCCGCTGGAGGTCGACCGCATCGTCGAGCTCGCGCTCGCCGAAGACCTCGCCGCGGGCGACGTCACCACCCGCACCGTCGTGCCGCCCGACGCGCTGGCGCGCGGAACCTTCTCCGCGCGCGAACCCATGGTCCTGGCGGGCCTCTCGGTGGCCGCGCGGGTCTTCGCCCGGGTCGACCCGCGGGTCACCTTCACCCCCCGCATGTCCGACGGCGCAGCGCTCGCTCGGGGGGCCGTCGTCGCGTCCATCGAAGGCCCCGCGCACGGGGTGCTCACCGGCGAGCGCAGCGCGCTCAACCTCCTCCAGCGCATGTGCGGCGTCGCCACCCTCACCCGGCGCTACGTCGACGCCCTCGGGCCGGGCAGCCGCGCGCGGATTACCGACACCCGTAAGACCAACCCCGGGCTGCGCGCCCTCGACCGCTACGCCGTTCGCGCGGGCGGCGGCCACAACCACCGCAACGACCTCTCTTCGGCGGTGCTCATCAAGGACAACCACGTTGCCGTGTGCGGCGGCGTCCGCCCGGCCATCGAGCGCGCCCGCCGCGCGGCCCCCCACACCATGCGCATCGAGTGCGAGGTGCAGTCCCTCGCCCAGCTCGACGAGGCCCTCGCCGCCGGGGTCGACGTGCTGATGCTCGACAACTTCGACGACGCGCTGACCCTCGAGGCCCTGCGGCGCATCCGCGCGCTCGCCCGCCAGCCCGTCGTGGAGGTCTCCGGCGGCCTCACCCTGGAGCGCATCCCGGCGCTGGCGGCGATGGGCGTCGACGTGCTCTCCATCGGGGCGCTCACCCACGGTGCGCGGGCGGTGGACATCGGCCTCGACCTCGAGGTCACCGGCGCGTGGGCCGACGCCGCGCCCTAGCGCGATGGAAGACCTCCTGGGCTTTGTCCCGCCCCCGGGCTGCCGGCTGGGTCGGCCGTTGATCTTGAAGGCGCTCACCGGGTCGACCAACGACGACACCCGGGTGCTCGCCTCGGCCGGCGCCGGGCACGGCACCGTGGTGCTCGCCGACGCGCAGACCGCGGGCCGCGGGCGCCTCGGCCGGACGTGGTCGTCCCCCCCGGGTGAGAACCTCTACCTGTCGATCGTCTGGCGCGCGGGCCTCGACGCGGTCGACCCCCCGCTGCTCGCGCTCGGCGCCGGGCTCGCGGTCTCCGAGGCGCTCGACGCCTTCACCCCGACGCCGACCGCCGTGAAGTGGCCCAACGACGTGCGCCACCGCGGGAAGAAGGTCGCGGGCCTGCTCGCCGAGGCCATCTACCGGGGCGCCACGCCGAGCGCGGTCGTGCTGGGCCTCGGCGTCAACGTGCGCGGCGGCGCGATGCCTGCCGAACTCACCGGCATCGCGAGCTCGCTGCGCATCGTGCGCGGGGCCGACCTCGACCGCGCCGCGGTGCTGGGCGCGCTGCTCCTGGGGCTCGACACGACCCTGGGCGCCCTCTGCGCCCACGGCTTCGCGGCGATCCGCGAGCGGCTCATGGCGCGGTGCGAGACGCTCGGCGCGCGGGTGACCGTCGGCGGCGTGACGGGCACGGCGATCGACCTCGACCCCGCCGGCGCGCTGATGGTGCGCGACGACCGCGGGGCGCTCCACGCGGTGCGAGCAGGCGAGGTGCTGGTCAGGCAATAGCCGCGAGCGCGGCCACGAGGGCGCGCCCGTCGGCCGGGCGGCCGGAGGCTTCGGACGCGAGGCAGCGCTCTAGCAGCCGCGCGACGGCGGGGTGATCGCCGAGGCCCAGCGCGAGGCCCATCGCGCCGAAGGAGTACACGTCCGAGCCAGGGGCGATGGGCTCGCCGGGGCGCGCCTCGGGCGCGGTGAATCCGGCCGTCCCCTCGACGGCGTCGGCCCGCTCGCCCGCCCGCCGCGCGAGGCCCAGGTCGGACACCACCGCGCGCCCGTCGGCGCGCAGCAGCACGTTGCCTGGCTTCAGGTCGCGGTGCACCCAGCCCGCCTCGTGCATCCGGGCCAGCGCGAGCGCCACGTCCCGAACCCACCCC
>CAIOSS010000882.1 GCA_903860995.1 uncultured delta proteobacterium
CCAGCGCCGGCGGAACTCCCCTTGCGACCCTTGCGACCCTTGCGGTTCTTATCCTCCGAGGCAGCCTGGCTCAACCCGTCAGAACTCTTGCGACGCGGTACTAGGTCCGCGGCGCCGGCGCGAGCGAGTGGGAGAGGGCGCGGCGGACGAAGCCGGTGGCGCCGGCGATCACCCCCGTGGGTCTCGGAGCAGCGGGCTCGGTGGACATCGCCCGGCGGGATGCACCCTGGGACGGTGGGAGGTCACGCGCCGCGCGACGATTGCCTCGCGACGAGCCCCGCGACCTTGGCGCCGCCGAGGGCGGTCGCCAGCGTGCTCTGCCCTGGAAACACCGAGTCCCCGACCATCCACAGCCCCGGCCGCACCGGCCTCGGGAGCATCCCCTGGTAGCAGCCGATCCCCCGCACCCGGGGCGCGCCCCCGACGGAGCCGTCGGGGCGCCCGACGAAGCGCGCGAAGGTGCGGGGCGACGCGGTCAGCCGGTGCACCGTCGCGGCGTCGAGCTCCGGCGCGCGGCGACCGAGGGTGCGCGCCATCGCCGACTGCACCGCGGCGATGTACTCGCCCTGCGCGTCGGGGGTCATCGCCAGGAGCTTCGCCATCGGGACGTGCGTCGAGGCGGTCACGGTGCGGGCGCCGCCGGGGCCGCGCGCCTCGTCGGCCCCGCTGATGGAGCAGAACACATGGTTGCCCTCGATGAAGGCCGCGCCCGGGTCGTCGACCAGCTCGAGGTGGTGAGCCTCGGCGCGGAGCTTCGCGTCGCGCGCGAGCCCGAGGTAGAGCA
This sequence comes from uncultured delta proteobacterium, assembly GCA_903860995.1. Lineage (GTDB taxonomy): Bacteria > Myxococcota_A > Polyangia > Polyangiales > SCUS01. The sequence goes on from CAIOSS010000882.1 coordinate 785, forward strand.
TCGCCGCGCCCCAGCCGCCCTCGACGCGCCGCGTGAGCCCGTCGAGCTCGCGGGCCTCGTCGCCGAGCAGCCCCCGCAGCGCCTGCGGGATGACGTTGGCGATCACCTGGCGCGCGGTGACCTCGCCGCGCCGCGTGCGCACCCGCCATCCGTCGGCGACGGGCGTGAGGGCCTTCACCGACTCGCTGAGGCGCACGTCCGCGCCGAGCGCGCGGGTGGCTTCGAGCATGGCCGAGGCGAGCACGCCGATGCCGCCGTGGACGTGGCGCGTGCCGCGGAAGTAGTAGTCCATCGTGGCGAGGGCGAAGGGGGCCTCGGCCTCGGCGGCGGAGGTCTGCACGGTGATCTGCGAGACGGCGTCGAGGTAGATGCGCAGCGGCTCGAAGCCATCGAGGCCGTGGGCGGCGACGAGGTCGGCGAGGGTGCGGTTGATCCACGGGGCGAGCGGGAGGTAGCGGGGCGAGCGGGCGATGTGGGTGAGCAGCTCGCGCACGCCGAAGGGCGGGAGCAGGGCGGGGTCGTCGAAGAGCGACCAGAGGGCGCCCGCGAGGGATGACTGCCGGGCGAAGAAGTCCGCGAGTCGGTCGCGGGGGGCGCCGGGAAACTCGCCGAGGCGCGCGATGAGGTCCTCGCGGCGGGCGGTGATGGGGAGGGTCCAGCTGGGGGTGCGGAGCTCGACGATGGGGTCGGGGACGCGGGTGGTGACCGGGAGCTGATGGCGGTCGATCCAGCGGGCGAAGAGCTGTCCCTCGTCGAAGCCTGAGAAGAGGGTGGCGCCGCTCTCGAAGCGCCACCCGCCGCGGGTGAAGGTGGAGGCGCATCCGCCGGGGTACTTGAGGGCCTCGAGCACGACGACGCGGGCGCCCTGCTCGGCGAGGGTGAGGGCCGCGCCGAGACCGCCGAAGCCTGCTCCGACGATGGCGCAGTCGTAGATCACTCAGCCCGCTGGGATGCTCCCGGGAGCGGGAGGGTTTCAGTCGACGTCGATGGCGCGGAGGGTGAGGTCTTCGAGGGTGACGTAGCGGAGGGCGGCCTCGTGGGTGGCGGTGAGGCGCACCGGCGGCGCGACGCCGGCCTCGAGGGCCTCGCGCCAGCGCAGGGCGCAGATGCACCAGCAGTCGCCGGGCTTGAGGCCCTGGAAGCCGTACTCGCGCCGCGGGGTCGAGAGGTCGTTGCCCACCGACTGGCTGAACGCGAGAAACTCCGCGGTGACCCGCGTGCAGATGACGTGGCGCCCCTGGTCGTGGTCGTCGGTGCGGCAGCAGCCGTCGCGGAAGAAGCCCGTCTTGGGGTCGTGGGAGCAGTCCTCGAGCGGTCCGCCGAGGACGTTCTTCGGGGAGTCGGTGTCGGTCGTGGGGTCGGGCATGGCGGCGCCGACGATAGCGCGGTTGCGGGCGCGGCGGCGCTGCTCACGCCGAAGGCCTCGCCACCGCGCTACCCGTGCGCCCTGGCCTTGTGACCCTTGCGCATGCCATCGCGGCGCTGCACCTCGGAGGCGAGCGCCGCCAGCGTCACCTCTCCCAGGCGCGCGAGCAGCAGCGCCGTCGCTTCGTCGAAGGTCCTGCCGAGGGCCGCGTTGACCGCCTCCTCGACGATGCAGCCGGGGCTCTCGGTACGATGGCCGATCGCGAGCAGCGCCGGTTCACCGAGCGCGTAGTAGATGTCGCGCAAGGTCACCTTCGTGAGGTCGCAGGCCAGCGTCCATCCGCCTCCGTGACCCTTCTCGGCGCGCACGTAGCCCTGGTCGCGCAGGCCGGCCATGACGCGCCGGATGACCACCGGATTGGTGTCCATCGCCCTGGCCATCGTCTCCGACGTGACGGGGCCCTCCGCCTGCGCCATGTGCAGCAAGACATGGAGGACGCCGGAGAGTCGACTGTCGAGCCTCATGGTGCCTTATCCTCTCATGGGCGTATCGCCTCGACGATGTACTGGTCGGGCAGGGCGATCGTCGAGACCCTGGCGTCGAGACCGGCGCCGACGAGGTCCGCCACGACCTGCTCGGGCGCGAGCCGCATCTCGGGAGGCGGGCCGCGATGTGCGTCGCGCGCGAAGTCGACGACGAGCAGGCGTCCGCCGTGCTTCAGGGCGGCCGCGAGGTCGCCCGCGAGCGCC
>CAIOSS010000883.1 GCA_903860995.1 uncultured delta proteobacterium
CCGACCATCTTCAGCAGCCCGCGGCGCGAGTGATGGTCCTTCTTGTGGGTCTCGAAGTGTCCCTGGAGCTGAGAGATGCGCGCCGAGAGCAGTGCGATCTGCACCTGGGGGGAGCCCGTATCACCCTCGGTCTGGCGGAACTTCTCGATGATTTCGGTCTTGATGGACGTGTGCAGCGACATGTTGTGCGTTCCTTACTCGAAAACGGGCGCGGAGTATCTCCGCTTATGGACAGGTGTCAATCACCCTCTGATGTGTTAGTGCGGGCGCCTGATGCCCCGTTAGGGGGTCTTCCCGGGGGACGTCGAGACTGCGACGCCCCGGTAGGACCTCCACGGTGTCCTAAACCGGGCCGAGCGCCCGATGCGAGCGGTTACCAATGCTGGAAGGATTCCGTCGGCACTCCAACTCTTTCTTCCTCATCGTCTTGGTCGCGTCCGTCGCGGCCATCTTCGGTGTGGGACCAGGCTCGCAGAGCTGCTCCCAGGGGAGCCTGAAGGTCACCTACGCGGCCAAGGTCTACGGCCACACGCTTAGCGAGAGCGACTTCGTTGCGGCGGCGGGAATGGTGCCCCGCATCATGCGGGCCACGGAGGAGAACCCAGCCGTCGCAGGCGCCATCCGCCAGGGGGCGCTCGACGGCCTTATCGAGCGGGAGCTCCTGGCCCACGAGGCCGAGCGCCTCGGCATGCGCGTGACCGAGGAGATGGTCAACGAGGAGTTCCGCAACTGCCGCTTCTACGCCTCGGTGGGCGTCGGCGCCGAGCCCGTGCTCGGCGTGCAGTCTGGCCGCGTCGAGCTGCCCCCGTCGTCGTGCGGCGGCGTCGGCGACCGCTTCGACTTCACGCAGTTCGAGCGCGTCGCGCGGCGGCTCTTCCGTCGCACGGTCGCCAACCTGCGCGAGTCGATGGTGCGCGAGATGCTCGCGCAGCGGATGCGCGACTCCGTGCGCGCGACGGTGCAGCTCTCCGACGAGGACATGTGGCGCGACTACCAGCGGACCCACGACCAGATGGCGGTGCGCTTCATCCGCTTCAACCTGAACTTCTACCGGGCGCTGGTGCGCGACGACGACCCGGCGCAGGTCGCAGCCTGGGCGGGCCAGCACGCCGACGAGATCCAGCGGCAGTGGGAGCGGCGACGCGAGAGCCTGCGGGGGCTCCGCCGGGAGTTCCGCGCGCGGCACATCCTGGTGAAGTACCCGGAGGGGGCGACGGATGCGCAGAAGGCGGAGGTCCGCGCGCGGGCCGAGGCCATCCGGGCCCAGCTCGTCGCGGGCGGCGACTTCGTTCGCCTCGCGCGCCTGTACTCCGACGACCCCGGCAACTGGCGCGAGGGCGGCATGCTCCCGTGGACCGCGGTCGAGGGCAGCAACTTCGACGCCGGCTTCGTGCGCGCCGCGACGGCCCTCAGCCCCAACGCCGTCTCGCCGGTGACCGAGACCCCCTTCGGCGCGCACATCATCCAGATGCTCGCGTTCCGCGAGGGCGACGTGCCCGAGGCCGATGCCAAGCGCGACATCGCGCGCACCCTCTTCCGTGAGACCCGCGGCGCCGAGCTCTCTCGAGAGGCGGCCCGCGCCGCGCTCGAGGGCCTGCGCACCGCGACCAACCTCGACGAGGTCGGCACCCAGGTGCGCGCGGCGGCGTTGCGGGAGTTCTTCCGCGGCGAGGTGCCCGCGGCGGTGACGCTCGCGAACAACGTCGCGCTCGCGCCGGTTGAGCGCGCCGACCTCGGCGTCCCTGCGCTGCAGGACAGCGAGGTGTTCGCGCGCAACGGCTTCGTGGTGAACGACGTCGAGCGCGCCGAGATGCTCACCTCCGTCGCGTTCTCCCTCACCCAGCAGAGCCCGCTCGTCCGCGAGCCGGTGCAGGCCGGCGAGGACTGGTTCGTGATGCGCTTCAAGGACGGCAGCCGGACGGTGGCCACCCGCGAGGAGTTCGGCCGCCAGCGTCAGGAGCTGCTCTCGTCGGTCAACGCTTCGGCGCTCGCCGCGCGCCAGCGCGACGTGCTCGTTCAGTACGTGACCCGCCTGCGCCAGGAGGCCGAGCACGACGGTCAGGTGCGCATCGGAAACTCGCCCCGGCTCCGCGCCCCCGCTGCCGGCGAGGACGGCAACTGACCCGCTCGCGCTGATGCACGACGTCCGTACGCACCGGCTCGACAACGGGCTGCGCGTCCTCACGATCCACCGCCCGCACCTGCATCGGGCGGTGACCGCCGTCTACGTGCACGTGGGCTCCCGGCACGAGCGCCCGCGGCACAACGGCCTCTCGCACTTCCTCGAGCACATGCTCTTCCGCGGCTCGGCGACGCTTCCCTCGGCGGCGCTGGTCAACGACGCCGTGGAGTCTCTCGGCGGCTCGATGAACGCCGCGACCCACTCGGACTTCACCATGTTCGAGCTCAGCGCGCCGCCGGACGCGCTCAGCGCCGCCACGGGCATCCTCGGCGGGATCCTTACGCGGCCAGTGTTCGCCGACCGCAAGGTGGAGGTCGGGATCGTGCGGGAGGAGCTCTTGGAAGACGTCGACGACCGCGGGTGCGACATCTCGCCGGACAACCACGCGCGGCGGCTGGTGTTCGGCAAGCACCCGCTCGGCGCGCCGATCGCTGGCACCGCGCGCAACGTCACCCGCTTCACCGAGGACGACCTCCGGGCGCACCACGCCCTCCACTACGTCGGGGGCAACATGGTCGCCTGCGCCGCGGGACCGCTCTCCCACGACGAGCTCCTGGCCGCGGTGAGCGCATCGCTGCGCGGCGTTCCCGCCGGACCGCTGCGGCCGGCGAAGCCCTACACCCGCCGCCGCAAGCGGGGTCGGCGGTCGCTCGTCGCGCACTCCGCGAGCCAGACCGCGCTGCGCCTCGCGTACCCCTGCGAGGGCCTCGACGACCCGAGCGGATCGGCCACGGAGATGCTCCTCCGGGTCATCGACGACGGGATGTCCACCCGGCTCTACCGGCAGGTCTGCGAGGAGCGCGGCCTCGCCTACGACGTCTCCGCGGACATCGAGCGCTTCGCCGAGGTGGGCGTCATCGACGTCGCAGCCTCGGTCGCGCGGGGCTCCGTCGGGGCCGTCATCGAGGAGGTGCTCGGGATCTTCCGGGAGCTTGCGGAGGCCGGGCCGACCCTCGCCGAGCTCGACAAGGCGAAGCGCCGCTTCGGCTTCGACCTCGACGCGCTCGACGACGACGCGCAGGACCTCTGCGATTTCTACGGCCCGTCGGAGCTCTTCGGCCAGCGGCGCAGCCCCGACGCCCGGCGCGTGGAGCTCATGGCGCTGCGCGCGGAGGACGTCCGCGCCGCCGCCGCCCGGGTGCTCGACCCGTCGCGGGTCAACGTGGTGCTGGTCGGGCCGCGCGCCACGAAGCACGACGGGGACATCCGGTCGCTGCTGAAGGACTTCCGCGGCCGCTGGCGCAAGGTGGTGGCGGCGTGACCCTGCGAGATCGCCTCCGCGAGGCGCAGGTCGGCTTCGAGGCGGCCTTCGCGGTGGTGACCCTGGGCCTCGCGACCCCCCTCTACGCCGCCGCGCACGCGCCGCTGCAGGATCTTCCGCAGCATATCGCCGCCGTCTCGGTGCTGCGGCGGCTGCTCTTCGGCTCGTCCCTCGACGCCATCTTCGAGGTCACGCTCTCGCGCACGCAATACCTGCTCGTGTATGCGCTCGCGGTGCCGCTCTCGGCTGTGCTCGGCGCGGAGGGCGCGGTGCGGCTGCTCGCCGCGGCCTCGCTGGTCGCCATCCCCTACGCGCTCCGCTTCGCGCTCCGGCGGTCGGGCGGCGACGAGCGCCTCGCGGCCCTGTCCTGGCCCCTGCTCTGGAACCCGCAATTCTTCCTCGGCTTCCTCAACCTCCTCATCGGCGTGCCGCTCGCGCTGGTCGCCGTCGGTCTGTTCGCGGACCCCTCGCGCCGCGCCGAGCCCCGCCGCCAGGTCGCCCTCGGCGCGCTCGCCCTCGCGACCTTCTACTCCCATCTGATCCCCTTCGGCGTGCTGGGCCTCGGCGTCCTCACGACGCTCTCGCTGCCCTCCCCTCGCCCGCGAACCGCGCTCGCCGACCTCCGCGGGCTGCTCCGTCAGGTGCTCTTCCTCGTGCCCGCGCTGCTCGCGGCCGTGCTGTGGGTGCTGCGCTCTCCGGCCAACGACGCGACCGTCCTCGCGGGCGGCGTCGGCACCGTCCCCCACGCCGAGTGGCCCGCGGTGCCGAGCCTCGCGCGGGAGCTCAGCACTACCCTCCTCGACGTCCCGGGCGACCGGGACGAGCGCCTGCTGCTCGCGTGGGGCCTCGGGGTCCTCGCGGCCGTTGCGCTGGCGTCGCGCGAGCGCCCCGTCGTCGACGGCGAGCGTCCGCGGTTTCGCTGGATGGCGCTGACCGGAGCGGCGCTCCTCGCGACCGTCTACCTCCTGCGGCACCGGGCCTTCGTGGCGCTGTGGGGCGCCGAGGCACCCGTCGAGGCGACGTGGGCGGAGATCGCCTTCCGGGCGTCGATGCTCGCCGCGGTGGGCGCCCTCGCGGGCCTCGCCTTTCAGCGGTCGGGCTCGGGCGCGCTCCTGGCCGCAGAGCGCCCGTCGCTCGCCTGGGTGCCCGCGATCTGCGCCGCGCTCTACGTGCTGACCCCGTCGAGCTACGGCTTCATCTGGCCCATCCACACCCGCTTCCCGCTCATCGCCGCGCTGCTCCTGCCGCTCTGGATCCCGAGGCGGTCGCTCGGGCGTGGGGGCTGGCTGCTCGTCGCGGCCCTCGCGGCGGCCTCGCTGGGCTTCGTCGTCGACCTCCGCGCGCGCGTGGTGCAGTGGCAGGCCAACGAGCTCGGCGACCTCGACGAGGCCCTCGCCC
>CAIOSS010000884.1 GCA_903860995.1 uncultured delta proteobacterium
CTCTCGGCCACCGGCAGGTCGGGGATGTCTCGCACCTTGGGGACGACCGGCGCATCGACCGCGACGTCCGCTGCGGCGTCGGCCGGCGGCGCGTCGGCGACCACGGCCGCGTCGGCGACCACGGCCGCGTCGACGGGCGCGGTCGCCGGGTCGGAGCACCCCACCACCAGACCGAGACCCGAGAGACCCACGATCAGCCCACGCGCAAGACGGCTCATGGCCTCTAGGAGTACGCCTGTCGCGCCGCGGGTGCACCCTCGCGCCCCGGCGCCGTACAACGCGCCATGGCAGACCAGTCCACCGAGACCACCCACACCCGCTTCGGGCAGAACATCCTCCGCTCCCTCGTCGGGATCCCCATCGGGGTGCTCCTGTTCTTTGCTTCCTTCGTGGTGCTCTGGATGACCGAGGGGCGCACCGACTGGTCCCGCGTGGCGAGCCAGACCGTGGTCACCTCCCCCGACCGCGCGACCGCCGCCGACGGTCGGGCCGTGAGCGTCACCGGGCCCGTCACGTCGACCGAAGCCCTCGGCGACCCCGACTTCGTGCGCCCCGGCCCCTTCGTCGCGCTGCACCGCGAGGTCGAGCAATTTGCGTGGGTCGAACACTCGTCGAGCAACAACCGCAGCAACACCGGCGGCTCGACCACCACGCAGACCACCTACACCTATGCCACCGCGTGGACGGCCAACCCGCAGCCCGCCAGCGGATTTCGCCTCCCCGCCGGGCACGAGAATCCACCGATGGCGGTGCGCTCCGCGCGCTTCGTGGTCCCCCGCGCGGCGGTCGGCGTCTGGAACGTCGACCTCACCCACGTCGAGTTCAACGCCAGCGACACGCTCCCGCCCACCACCCTCCAGCGCACCGGTCGGGGTGTGGCCTTCGTTCCCGCGGGCGACCGCCTCTTCGGCGGCACCGGCACCCCCGACGCCCCGCACCTCGGCGACCTCCGGGTGCGCTTCCGGGCCCTGCGCAGCGGCACCGTGGTCACCGCCTTCGGTCAGGCCGCGGGCGCCAACCTCGTCCCGCTCCAGGTGGGCGGCGCCCCGTGGCTACGCGTGATCTCGGGAGACCGCCCGCAGGCCATCCAGGCGCTCGCGGCCGAGTACACCGCCACCGGCTGGATCAGCCGCGTCATCGGCTTCGTCATGATGTGGATCGGCATGCTGATGTTCCTCGGGCCGGTGTCCACCTTCCTCAACGTGCTGCCCATGCTCGGGTCGGCGTCGCGCTTCGTCACAGTGCTCATCACCTTCCCCCTCGCCCTCGTGCTCACCGTCGCCACCATCGTCGTGGCGATGCTCGCGCACAGCGTCGTGGCCCTGGTCGTCACCATCGCCGTGCTGCTGGGCCTCTTCGTGGTGCTCGCGCGCCGTCGACCGTCGGCGGGCTGAGCTCAGCGCGCCCGAGGGAAGCGCAGCGTCAGTGCCATCCCCACCTGGAGCGTCCGCGCGTCCTCCGAGAGCGCCGCCCTTGCGGGGTCGTCGTCGAGCTGCACCACCTGGACGTAGCGCACCACCGGACCGAGCGTGAAGGCGCGGGACAGCCGGAAGTCCACCCCGAGGCCGACGTCGAAGCCGAAGCGCGTGAGCCCCCCGGTGAACGCCACCCCGGCGCCCGCCGACACCCACGGCCGCGCCGCGCCGTTGAAGGGCGTCAGCCGCACCCCCGCGCCGAACAGCGACGCGACCCCGGGCGCACCCTCCGCGCGTGGGAACACCACGCCGGCCGCGAAGAGTTCGGCCCCGAAGACCACCCCCCGGGCGCCCACGTCCGGCCGCCGCAGGTCGAGTCCCAGGCGCAGCGATCCCGCGAGGCCGTGGGTGATCGCCTTGGCGTTGCCCATGAACGTCCCCGTCGTGCTGGGGTCGTCGTTGCGCTGATACTCCGAGAGCATGTTGGCGTAGAGGCCTTCAGCCCGCACCGAGAGCCGGTCGGCGAAGCGCTCGGGCACCACGGGCGGCGGCGGCGGCCGAGGCAGCGTGAGCGCGTCGGTGTCCACGGTGTCGTCGGCGGCGAGCGTGAGGTGGAGGCTGAAGCGCGTCGCGCCCACCATCCATCGCACCGGCACCACCCACTCCCCCGACGTCGCGTCGACCGCGCTCCCCTCGTCGGCCGTCACCGGCCCGCCGCGCGCCTGCGCCCCGAAGCCCGCCTCGGCGTAGGCGACGTCGCGCTGATCGACGAGCCGCAGGCGCACCCTCCCCCGGCGGGTCACCGGGTCGGCCGCTTCGAGCGTCGCGCTCACGCGGTAGGGCGCCCGCACGGCCCGCGCGAAGCGTGCCTCCGCCGCGCCCTCGGGCTCCCCCTCCGGGGCGCAGCGCAGCGTGTGCAGGCTCAGCCGGTCGAGCACCGTCTCCCCCGCGCCCACCGCGGCGCCGTCGAGCGTGCAGTTCACGCCCGCGGGCAGCGTGAGCGACTCGCGGTAGGGCTCCCTCGTCGGGCTCAGCGCCGTGGACACCGCCGCCACCCGCGCGACCGCGCCGAAGGGCCCCTCGTAGCGCTCGGCGTCGACCGCGCTCACCCGCACGAAGTGGGCGCCCGGCAGGAGCTCTCCTGCGAGATGGTCGACCGCGAGCGGCGCCCGCAGGTCACGCTCCAGCGCCGTGAAGGCCTCGTCGCTCGCCACCTGCACGTGCCACTCCGCGGGCGCCGGCGCGCCCTGCTGCGCGGGCGGGATCACCCCCGGTGCGTACGCGCCAACGAGCGCCGGGACCGCCTCGAGGATCACCCGCGGCGGCGGCAGACCCCACGCGGGCGCCACGGGCAGTCGGTGCACCGGCGCGATGCGCACGCCCACCTCCGCGCGCGCGCCGAAGCCCTCGGGGACGGTCACGGTCTGCGCCCCGGAGCGCAGCAGCCCGGTGCCGCGGTACACGGTGAGCGTGGTGCTCGCGCGGGCGCCCTCGCCGACGGTGAGCTGCGACTCGCCGTCGCGCAGGACGGCGCGCCCCCCGGCGGTGTTGATCGAGACCTGGGTGATGCGACGCGGCGGCGGGCGACGCGGCGGCGGCGGGCGGCGGCCCACGATGGCGATGACGGGCTGGACGGGCGCGGCGGGCCCGTTGGCGAGGGCGCCGAGGAAGGCGCGGAGCGAGCCGTTGACGAGGGTGGTGTCGCGCGCCGTGGCGGTGCGCCGCACGCGGGAGCTCGTGTCGCCGAGGATGACCACCAGCGTCGACTCGTAGAGCCGCAGCTGGGTCTCGTCGCGGAAGGTGAGCTCGGCCGACGACTGCGCCTCGGTGCTCACGCGCGTCCCCCGGAAGAGCGGGTCGTTGGTCGAGGCCGCGCGGGGCTGCGCGGCGGCCTGCGTCTGCACCCGGACGTTGTTGCTCACCGCCGTGACGAAGGCCACCGGCGCGGGGCGCGGGGCAGGCGGCAGGCGCCGGGGGAGCCGCAGCACGAGACCCGCCGTGAGGCGCCGCTGCGGCGGGCACACCCCGGGGTTGTACTGATGGATCACGTCGGTGCGCGTGGGCGCGCGGTACACCCGCCGCGCGACGGCCTCGCAGGTCTCGCCGGCCCCCACGGTCACCGCAGTGAACTCCATCGGCCGCGCCGGTGAGGGTGGCGGTCGCGGCGGGTTGCGCCGCGGCTGGGCGCCCGCGGCGGAGGCCACGAGCAGCGCCGCGATCGCCCCCCGGAGGGCTCCACCCGGGGCGCGCCTCACCGACCCCTCCGCAGCGCGCGGAGCACCTTCTGGCACACCGCCGCGTCGTCGAGCGAGGCCAGGGTCGCGTCGCTGGCGCCCGCTCGTATCACCGACGCTGCGTCCGCGGCCCGCGGCAGGTCGAGCACCAGCGTCGGGAGGCGCTTCACCGCCGCGTCCTCGCGGGAGCGCACCCACCGCGCGCGCTCGTCGGCGGCGGCGTCGCCCGCGATGAGCACCGCGCGCCAGGGCATCCGGTCGGGCGCCATCGCCGTGAGCCCGATGTCCCGCACGGGGTAGGTGGTGACGCCGTGGGCCGCGAGCGCGTTGCGCAGCGACGCCGCCCGGTCGTCGGAGAAGCCCCACATGGCGACGCGCGGCGAGGGGCCGGTCTCGTTGGCTGCCCCCTCCGCGGGGGCGGCGCGGTCGGGCGCGAGGGCGCGCTCGTCGCGGGAGAGACCGGCGGCGCGCGCCCGCTCGACGGCGTCGCGGGCGGCGAGCGAGGAGGAGTCAGCCCCGCGCGCGCAGAGGCTGAGCGCGTCGCGAAACTCCGCCGCCGTCGGGCGCTGCTCGGGCCGCTTGGAGAGAGCGCGCATCATCAGCGCCTCGAGGCCTGCGGGCACCTCCCGCGGCGGCGGCCGCTCGGCGAAGGACGGCACCGGGTTGAACAGCTGCTGCGACATCAGCTCGGCCACCGAGCGCCCGGTGAAGGGCGTGTCGCCGACCAGCAGCTCGAACAGGATGGTGCCGACGGCGTAGATGTCCGTCGGGGGACCGAGGTTGCGGCCGACGCACTGCTCGGGGGACATGTACTGGGGCGTGCCTCGCACGGTACCGGTGCGGGTGAGCTTCTCGACGCTGCGCTCGTCGTCGAAGGCAGCGATGCCGAAGTCGAGCACCTTCACCTTGTCGGTGCGGTCGCCCGCGTCGAGGATCATCACGTTCTCGGGCTTGAGGTCGCGGTGCACGACGCCCATGGCGTGTGCGGCCTCCAGCACCTGGAGCACCTGGTCGATGACCGCCACCACCCGCGGCAGCGGCATGGTGAGGCCGCCCGCCAGCACCTGCGTGTCGAGCGAGAAGCCCCGCAGGAGCTCCATCACCAGGAAGAGCTCGCCCTCGTGCTCGCCGTAGTCGATGACCGACACGATGTTGGGGTGGCGCAGCCGCGCGAGCACGACGGCCTCGCGGCGAAAGCGCGCCCGCATCTCGGGCCGCGCCGTCCACTCCGCCAGCAGGAACTTCACCGCCACCTGCTCGCCCAGCTCGACGTGCCGCGCGCGGTACACCCGGCCCATCCCCCCGGCGCCGAGCAGCGACTCCAGCACATAGCGCCCCGCGACCACCTGTCCCAGCCGATCGTCGACCGGGAGTCGGCCGCACACCGGGCACGGCCCCTCGGCGCCCGCGAGCGTGCCGCAGCCCTCGCACGGCAGCGCGTCGACCTCGACCTCGACCTCGAGCGTCAGGTCGGGCGCGGCGACCTCGGTCACCCGGTCGTCGGCGCTCACGACATCACCTCGAAGATCTCCACCGGCGCGCGCTTCCCGCGGAGGGCGTGCGGCCCCAGCGGCGAGAAGGTGAAGTCCCCGCTCATCCCCGCGGTCACCTCCGCGGTCACCAGGGTCTGCGCCCCCCGGGCGAGGGACTCCAGCCGCGCCGCGACGTTCACCACATCGCCGATGGCCGTGTACTCCATTCGGGTCTCGCTCCCGAGGTTGCCCAGCAGCGCGTCGCCCGTGTGCACCCCGATGCCGAGGCTCACGTCGATGCCGTACCGCTCGCGCCACTCCGGCGCGCTAGCCTCTACGAAGCGGTGCATGTCCTCCGCGGTCTCGAGCGCCGCGCGGCGCTGGGCCTCGTCGTCGAGGGCGGCGCTCCCGGCGCCCCACACCGCCATCACGCAGTCCCCGATGAACTTGTCCACCATCCCCCCGTGACGGAACACCACCTCGGTGAGCACCGTGAACAGCTCGTTGAGGAAGGCCACCACCTTCTCGGGCGGGGCCTGCTCGGCGAAGGCCGTGAAGGCCACCACGTCGGCGAAGAGCACCGTCACCCGCCGCCGGTCGCCGCCGAGCGCGAGCGAAGCGCGGCCCTGGGCCACCGCCTGCGCGACCTCCGCCGGCAGGTAGCGCGACAGGTCGTTCTCGACCCTGGCGAGGCGGCCCACCTCGCGCTCGCTCGCCACGAGGGTGTCGGCCATCGACTCCATGGCGCCGCCGAGGGCCTCCAGCTCGTCGCCCGTGCGCACCGTCGACCGCGCCTCGAACTGCCTCGCCGCGTAGGCCCGCGTGAGGGCCACGAGCCCCGCGATGGGCCGCGTCGTGCGCGCCCCGAGCCACGCCCCCACGAGCACCGCCAGCGCCGCGAGCGCGAGCGCCCCTCCGATCAGCAGCCGCCGCGACGCGTACAGCGCCAGGAACACCTCGCGCTCGGGCCGACGGACCAGCACCGCCCAGCGCCGCTCGGGGAGCGTGCGCAGCGAGCCCACCATCGGCTCGGCGGCGAGGTAGTCCTCGGTGAGCTGCAGGGGCCGGGCGAAGGCCTCCGGCGGGAGCTGCACCCGCGTGAAGATCTCCCTGCCCGCGAGCGACGCGCCGGGCGCCGCGCCCGGTCCACGCGAGAGCAGGCGCAGCGTGGGGTCGACCACGAGCACGCGGTCGGGCGCGCCGAAGCGGTCGCGCGAGATGCTGGCGACGGTGTCCTCGATCCACCGCGGGGAGACCGTGCCGACGACCCACCCTCGGAGCTCTCCGTCGCGCAGGAGCGCCACGACGAAGCGCAGCGTGACCCCGTTGGCGTCGAACGCGGGCGCGGCCCACTCCCCGAACTCCGGCCGCCGGCGCTGCACCTCGTCGGGGATGCGCGCCGGGGCGGCGGGCTCGCGCGACTCGCCGACCCGCGCGATGGTGTCGACCAGGTCGCCCGCGGGCGTATACACCGCGGCGTGCTGGAGGGCCGCGGCGCGCGCGATGATCTCCCGGGCGATGAACAGCCGGGCCTCGTCGTCGGCGATGCGCCCCTCGATGAGCACGCGCCCCAGGCGCAGGGTCGCCTCGCCGGCGTAGTCCAGGTCGCGGTCGAGGGCGTCGCCGACGCGGTCGCACACCGCGAGCTCGAGTTCCTGCTCAGCGCGGTGCAGGCCCGAGCGCTGGATGCGCAGCGTGACCACCGCGAGCGCCGCCAGCGGGAGGAGCGCGACCGCGAGCAACGCTGCCGTCCAGCGGACACGGAGGGACACTCGTACGGCTCGACCGGGACGTGGCGTCGACTCGGGCAACGTTCGCAGGGGCCTCCTCGGTGCCCGAGGGTACGCCACGTCTCCGGCTCGGAGGAAGCCACTCTGGCGCCCGGGGGTGCCCGGGAGCAGGTAGGCACGCGCGATGCCCCTGGCGAACTTTGCGCATCGGGTGAAGAGTCGGCCGATGATCAGCGCGCGCCGGGTGATGCTGCTGGGCCTCGTGTGGGCCGGCGGGTGCGGGGGCATCCCCATCGTCAGCGGCGACCCCTTCGTGCCCGACGTGGGCCCTGGCGCCGACGCCAGCGCCGTCGTGAGCGGCGACGTGGTCCGCGACGCGCCCGACGTGTGGGACGCGCCCGACGTGTGGGACGCGCCCGACGTGAACGGCATGGACCAGCCCGTGGTCGTACCCATCGACGCGACCTTCGACGTCTCCCGCCAGGAGGTCTCGCCCAGCGACGCAATCACTTCAGCGGAGGTTCCGACCCTCGGCGACGCGGCGCCCGACGCCGTCCCGTGCTCCGAGTGCCCCCCTGGGGACGGGGGAAGGGTGTGCTGCGCGGAGGCGTGCCGCGACCTCCTGACCGACAAGTTCAACTGCGGCGCGTGCGGCGTCGTCTGCCCGGGCGCCGACGAGTGCGAGGCCGGGGTGTGTCGACCGTCGACCTGTCCGACGGGCACCTCGCGCTGCGGCACCGCGTGCGTCAACCGCGAGGCCGACCCGAGCCACTGCGGCGCCTGCGGCAACGCCTGCGCGCCCGACCTGGTGTGCTCCGCCGGCCGCTGCGTGTGCGTCGACGGCCGGACGAGCTGCGGGGGCGCGTGCGTCAACACCAGCCTCGACGGTCGGCACTGCGGCGCCTGCGACAACGCGTGCGCGCCGGGCTTCTCCTGCGTCTCCGGCGGGTGTCGGGCGGCCCCCTGCTCGATCGTCGGCCAGACCAACTGCGGCGGGGTGTGCTTCGACCTGCTCACGAGCCCCGCGCACTGCGGCGTTTGCGAGACGGCGTGCGTCTCGGGTGAGTCGTGCCTGGCGGGGCGATGCGCGTGCCCCACCGGGCAGGAGCGCTGCGGCGGCACGACCTGCCTGCCGCTCTCGACGACGGCCAACTGCGGCGCCTGCGGCAACCGCTGCGGCACCGGGCAGCTCTGCCTCGCGAGCGTGTGCGTCGGCGTCGACGCGGGCGCGCCGGACGGAGGCGGCTTCGACGGCGGGCCCTCCCTCGACGCGAGCCCTGGCTTCGACGCGGGCACGCCCGACACGGTCTTCTGCGGCGCCGACGAGACCGTCTGCGGCGGTCTCTGCGTGAACACCAACACGAACCGGGCCCACTGCGGCGGCTGCGGCCAGGTTTGCACGGCCGCGCAGACCTGCGTGGCCGGCACCTGCCTCGGCGCCGCGACGGACGACGTCTTCCGGTTCTGCCAGCCCGGCACGCAGCTCTGCAACGGCGAGTGCGTCGACCTGCTGACCAGGCCCGACCACTGTGGCGGCTGCGGCAGGGTGTGCGCCGCGCCGCGCGCCTGCGTCGTCGGGCTCTGCCTCGGCGCTGACGCGGGCCTGTAATGACCGTTCGGGCGATGAGCAGCCGTACGGGAGCGCGCTTCCTGCCGCGCGAGGTCGACCAGGCGGGCGCCGGGCTCGCGCTCACGCAGGCCCGCGACCACGGCCTCGACCTCGACCAGGCCGCCGCGCGCACCATCGTGGAGTCCCTGGGCGCGGGCGCCCCCGGGGTGCTCCCGGCGCTCTTCCGTCGCGGCCCCCTGCTGCGCCGCCTGGCCGCCGAGCTCGACGGCCAGCAGTTCGTCCGGGCGCCCTCCCCCGCCGCCCGCCTCGACGCGGGCGCCGACGCCGACGCGACCAAGTCGGCCCTGCGCGCCGCCCGCGACGAGGCGCTGGTGCGTGTCACCCTGCGCGAGCTCCTCGCCACGGTCGACGTCGACCAGACCGCGCGCGAGTGGTCCGAGGCCGCGAGTGACTGCGTCGACTACGCGCTCTCCGCGGCCGGTGCGATGGTGGCCGCGCGCAACGGCCTGCCTCTCGACACGTCGGGTCGCCCGGTGGGCCTCGCCGTCCTCGGTATGGGCAAGCTCGGGGGGCGTGAGCTCAACCTGGGCTCGGACATCGACATCTGCCTCTTCTACGCGACCGACGACGGCGCCGCGGGCGAGCGGCCCCTCGCCGTGCACTTCGCGCGCGTGGGCTCGGTGCTCGTCGACCTGCTCGCCGACGTCACCGCGGACGGCTTCGCCTTCCGGGTCGACCTCAGGCTGCGACCCGAAGGGCGCCAGGGGCCCATCGCCTGCTCCCACGCGACCGCCGAGCGCTACTACCAGACCTGGGGCCGCCCCTGGGAGCGCGCCGCGCTGCTCCGGGCCCGTCCCATCGCGGGCGACCGGCCGGTGGGGCGCGCGCTGCTCCAGGCGCTCAAGCCCTTCGTCTTCCGTCGCGAGGTCGACCCGGCCATCACCGAGACCCTCCGCGACATGCTCGGCCGCTCGCGCAAGGAGCAGCTCCGCGACGACGGCCGCGACCTCAAGCTGGGGAGCGGCGGCATCCGCGAGGCGGAGTTCTTCGTGCAATCGTGGCAGCTCCTGTGGGGCGGGATGCACCCCACGCTGCAGGTCTCGTCGACCCTCCGTGCGCTCTCCCGCCTGCGCGCGCTGGGGCTCGTCTCCGACCGCGACGCGCGCGACCTCGACGACGCGTGGGGCCTCCTGCGCCGCGTGGAGCACCGCATCCAGACCGTCGCCCCCTACGCCACGCACACGCTTCCTGAAGACCCCGCCCGCCTCGCGGTGCTCGCGCGCTCGCTCGGCTACCCCGCGGCCGACGAGCTCATCGGCGCGCTCGCCGCCGCGCGATCCCGGGTGCGCGAGCTCTCCGACGGGATGGTGAGCAGCCTCGCCCGCCCGTCGCTGCGCGTCGACCCCCTCGCGCCGACGGCCCGCCTGGCCCGCCTCGCGGCCTCGGCCTCGGACGCGGACGAGCCCGCGCTGCGCGGCCTCGCCGTCGAAGTGCTCGGGGTGCGCGACCCCGACGCGGCCACCAGCGACCTGCGTCGCCTCTCCCGGCGACCTGACCTCCCCCTCGGCGCCGAGGCCGCGGCGCTGGTGCCCGACTTCGGCCCGCGCCTGCTCGGCGAGGTGCGCGACGCCCCCGACCCGGACCTCGCCCTCTCCCACGTCGCGACCCTCTTCGAGCGGGTGCACCCCCCGGAGCGCTACGCCCGTTGGCTCCTCGACCGGCCGTCCGTGCTCCGCGGCCTCGTGGGCCTCTTCGGGGCCAGCGAGCAGCTCTCCCGCGCCCTCCTGGCGCGACCGCAGCTCATCGAGACCTTCGTCACCAACAGCGCCGCGCCCGACCCCGAGGAGATCCGCGCGTGGATCGAGGCCGCCGCCGCGATGGGCGCCGCGACCTCCGAGGGCGAGCCCGAGGCCGTCGTGGGTGCGCTCCGCCGCGCCATGCGCGAAGCGATGCTCTCCGTCGGGGTCGCCGACCTCGCCGGAGAACTCTCCCCCGCGCAGGTCGGCGAGCGGCTCACCGCGCTGGCCGAGGCCGTCGTCGGCCAGTGCCTCCGGCTCGCCGGGGCCGAGTGCGCAGCCCGCTTCGGCTCCGTCGCCGCCGACCCCTTGGGCGGCGTGGCGGTGGTCGCGCTCGGCAGCCTCGCCGCGGGCGAGCTAGGCCACGGCGGCGACCTCGACCTGCTCTTCCTTCACGGCCACGACGTCGACGCGCTCACCTCCGGCGGCAAGCGCGGCGCCATCACGGCCTCGGAGTACGCCGTGCGCCTCGCGCAGCGCACCCTCTCGCTGCTCTCCGCCTCGCACGACGCGGGCCCCGGCTACGCCATCGACACGCGCCTGCGACCCTCCGGCGCGCAGGGCATCCTGGTCACCTCGCACCCCTCCTTCGTCGCATACCACCAGACCTCCGCGTCGTGGGAGCGGCAGGCGCTGCTGCGCGCCCGCCCCGTCGCGGGCGACCCCGCCCTGCGCGCCACGCTCTCCGAGACCCTCACGGCGATCGCCTACACCCGCGGCCCGGCCGACGTGGGCGAGCTGCGCCGGCTCCGCGCCCGCATGGAGCTGGAGCTCGGCCGCGAAGACCGCGGGGCCATCTCACTGAAGTATGGCCGCGGCGGCCTGGTCGACGTGGAGTTCGTCGCGCAGGCGCTGCAGATGGCGCACGGCGACGACCCCTCGCTGCGCACCCCCAACACCCGCGCCGCCCTGCGCGCCCTGCGCAACGGCCTGTGGCTCGACGAGGCCTCCGCCGAGACCCTGCTACAGGCCGAGTCGTCCCTGCGCACGTTGCTCCACGCCACGCGGCTGGCCACCAACCGCAGCGTGTTGATCCCGTCAGCTCCCGCGACGGTTGCCATCGCCCGGCGCCTCGGGTACCGCGACCGGGCGGAGCGCAGCGCCCTCGACGCCCTGCTCGCAGACCTCGCCCGCACCCGCGACGCCACCCGGCGGGTGTTCCGCGACCTGCTCGCGCGCCTCGACGGGTGAGAGCGCCGCGCGGATGTCCGACGCGATGCCCTCCGTGAGGGCGTCGTCGGGCAGGGTGAACACCAGTTCGCGTCCGTCGGCGAGGCGCAGCGCGAGGCGCTCGGCGGGATCCCGGCTCCATCCCCCCGCGACCGGGAGCGTGCGGGCCCCGGTCAGCTCGGCGAGGGGCCACCGCTCGACCGCGTCGGGGTCGCGCTCGATGCGCAGCTCCGCCGCCGCGCGGTCGAGGGTCACCCGCCAGACCACCCGGGAGCGCAGCGCCGCGACCGCCATCCCGAGCGCCAGCGCCCCGCCGACCACGAGGCCCGAGAGCAGGCCGCGACGATCGACGCCCATGGCGCCGCAGCCCCAGCGCAGAAACGACATCGCCGCGAAGACCGCGAGCCCGGAGCCCAGCGCCACCGCGAGGCGATGGGCGACGCCCACGTGCGTCGACTCGTAGACCACCTCCGACGTGACCGACTGCTGCTGCGCTGTCATCGTGGGCAGTGTAGATCCCGCTCGGCTCCGGTGACCGTGTATCGTTTACGGGTCCCGCGTGAACCATCCTTCACAAACCCCGGGCTCCATGGTTCCCACGTCTCGACGCGCTTCGGC
>CAIOSS010000885.1 GCA_903860995.1 uncultured delta proteobacterium
CTTCCCCGGGGCCGAGGGCTTCGGCGCGGCGGCGACCGGCGGCCGCGGCGGGCGCGTGGTCTTCGTGACCAACCTCCACGCCTCGGGCCCCGGGTCCCTGCTCGCGGCCGTGCAGGCCACCGGGCCGAGGTACGTGCTCTTCCGCGTGAGCGGCGTCATCCAGGGCGAGGTGCACGTGCGCGCCGGCGACCTGACCATCGCGGGGCAGACCTCCCCGGGCGGCGTGACGGTGCGGGGCTTCCACACCACCGAGCAGCCGTACTGCGAGCAGAGCTGCCCGGCCAACACCCGGAACGTCGACAACCTGATCGTGCGCTTCATCCGGTCGCGCCCGGCCGGCATGGGCGACGACGGGATGCGCCTGCGGTACGTGCGCAACGCCATCGTCGACCATGTCTCCATCGGCAACGCCAACGACGAGGCGATGGAGATCTCGTACTCCAACACCCTCACCGTGCAGAACACCCTCCTCGCGGAGACCATCGGCGAGCACTACGTCTACGGCGGGATGCTGCTCAACTACTCCAACCCTGCGGCGGGCTACGCGCTCGACCGGCTGACCATCCATCACAACATCTGGAACCGCATCGGCGGCCGCATGCCGGAGTTCTCGCGGGAGAGCAGCGCCGCGGCCAACAGCACCATGCAGGCCGAGCTCGCCAACAACTTCTGGTGGGACCCCCGCACCTACGTCGACTTCAACAACACCATCACGTCCGGCGTCGAGAGCGGCCCGCCGATCCACTACGCGATGAACATCGTCGGCAACTACGCCTGGGCGCGCGCGGGCTACGGCTTCGGCCTCTTCTCGCTGCGAGACCGCCAGGGCCGGTCGCCGATCTACTTCAGCGACAACGTGATGAACCTGTACTCCAACCGGCGCGACTGGCAGCTCAACTACTGCTGCAATGACCTGCCGAGCACGCCGCCTCCGAACTCGGCCCCGGCGTGGGTGCGCAGCAGCCGCTTCGACTACCCCGCGGTGACCTACACCCCGTCGGCCGAGCTGCGCTCGTACGTGGACGCCAACGCGGGCTGCTTCCCGCGCGACCCGATGGACACCCGGCTGATGAACGCCGTGCGCGCCGGCCAGCCCCTCAGCGCATCGATGGACCGCAACCCTGCCAACGACGCGCTCCAGGTGGTCGCCAACCCCCCGGCGGTGCCGGCCGACCGCGACTCCGATGGGATGTCCGACGAGTTCGAGTGCCGCAACGGGCTCGACCCGCTGCGGCAGGACCACAACGGCGCCGACCTCTCCATGCGTCTCGTCGGCGTCGCGGGCTACACCAACCTGGAGGTCTACCTCCACGAGCTGGCGCTGGTCCGGGTGCGCGACGCGCGCCGCTGAGGGCGCCCCGGCCCCGCGTCAGCCCGGGGTGATGGTCGGGCAGCCGAACACGATGCGCACCTGCGCGCCGTCGTCGGCGAGCACGCGGTCGCAGGCCGGCCCGTGGAGCACCACCGAGCGCATGCCGGGCGAGTAGTCCCAGCCGTTGTTGTGGTCGACGTCGCGCGGCACCACGGTCGCCGCGCCGCCGCCCGCGGTGACATTCACGTTGACCCGCGTCGGATCGACCCGCGCGGGGTCGGCGTCGACCGCGAACTCGCAGCTCACGGCGCGACCGCGGATGTCGTCGAGCGCGCGAGAGAGGTCGGCCTCGAAGGAGCCCGTCTCGAGGCGGTAGTGGCAGCTCGTCGTGCGCTGGCAGTCGGGCGTGCGCGAGGTGTTGCCCGTGAAGGCCAGGTCGGAGAGGAAGGTGTCCGACGCGTCAGGGGTGCCGGCGATGAAGTAGCGGATGGGGGGAGTGCCGCGCGCGCCGCGGGCGACGGAGACGCGCACCTCGTTGGAGGCGACGCTGGACTGCGCGAGCAGGCACGCGAAGTCCGGCGGGAGCAGCTGGCACATCGGCGAGGTGGTGCACTCCGAGGTGGGCGCGCCGTCGGTGATGAGGATGACGTTGCGCGAGCCGTCCATCGTGAAGGCGTCGTAGTAGCTGCGCGAACCCTCGGTGGCGCAGTACATCGGGGTGTTGCCGCTGGGCGAGGCGTTGCTGAGCGTCGACAGCAGCCGGCTGCGGTTGGCGCTGAGCGCCTCGATGGGTACGACCGGCGACGCGTAGGTCGCCGCGCGGTCGGCAGGGCCCACGCCCGACGGCGCCGGGAACATCGTGAGCCCCACGCGGATGCCGCCGTCGAGGCGCCCGAGCAGGGTGCGCAGGCCGTTTTGCGCGGCGACCCACTTGCCGCTCTCCTGCATCGAGCCGGAGCGATCGAGCACGATGAGCAGGTTGACCGGGAGACGCCGCGCGTCCGCCGTGGTGGTCGAGCACGATGCATCTTCCGAGATGATCATCGGCCCGCGGTCGGGGATCGGGATCGCGTCCCGCACCGCCCCGTCGGCCGGCAGCTGGGCGGACGCGTCCGCCCTCGTCGTGAACGTCGGCGACTCCGCCGGCGAACAAGCCACCAGCGCCAACGCCCCCGCCATCAACAACCGTCCATCGCTCATCACAGCCCGGGACTCTATCAATCTCCCGAGCAACCTGTCAGGCCGTGGCACCGCCGCCGCCCTGACCGCCGCCACCACCCTTGCGAAGCATCCGCCGCGCGACGAGCGCGAGCACGAGCACCGCCGCCCCGCCCAGCAGCAGCACCGGGCCGAACAGCTCCTCCTGCGCGCTCGGCGGCGGCGCCTCCTCGGCGGTCGCGTCCTCGACGCGGCTTCGCGTCCTCCCCCCCGAGCGGGCGCCTCCCCCGGCGTGCGACGCGGCCGGACCGTCGACGCTCTCCCCGAGCGCGCCCACCTCCTGCCGCGCCTCCAGGGTGCGCGCCGCCGTCTGCGACCCGAGGCCCCGCCATGCGGCGATGCCCACCAGGCCGACCACCAGGAGGACGATCACGTACTCGACCGTCGACAGCCCCCGCTCATCCGTCCGCAGCGATCGCCGCCTCACCGCTCGCATCGGAGCGCACGCTACCACTTCTCAATCCCGGCCCCGGTCGATCGCCGGGCCGGCGTCGCGAAAAGGGCTCACCGTGGGCACGCAGCGGTTGGCCGCCGTGCACGTCTCGCCCAGCCGACACGAGGGGAAGCACACCCGCCGCGCCGCGTCGAAGTGACCGGCGTCGTAGTCCTCCGGCGCCGGCGACGAGCAGCCCGCCACCGCCAGCGCCGCCGCCACCGCCAGCCCGGGAAGTCCATACATGATCAGGTAATCTCCGTCCCGCGCCGCCGTCGCCGTCGCGCGCCGTTGACGGGCGCACGCCATAGCGTGCATCCAACGGAGCCGTGCCGTCACCCCGCGCCTCGCTCCTCGCCCTCGCGCTCTGCGCCGCCGCATGTCGCCGCCCCGGCGGCCCCGCGCTCGCGCCCCGCTACCTCGTCGGGCTCTCGCCTGGGCCGTCGTTCGCGGTCCTCGGCGCGACGCTCTACGCCGACCGCGACCTCGTCTACCGCGACGCGCAGTGCCTCGGCGTCGCGCTCGCTGGCGGCCGCGAGCCCCCGATGCTCGACGCCGGCCGGGTCGAGCTCTGGGTGGTCGGCGGCGACCCGATCGGTCACGTCGACCGCTCGGCCGACGGGCGCTACCACGCCGCGGTGCGGACGGCGCTCGAGCCCGGCACCCGCGTCGCGGGCAACCTCGTCGGCAGCAGCGCCGTCCCCGGGCACCGCTTCCACACCCCGGCGCGCATCCCGCGGGCGATCCAGCGCATCAAGCCCGACGCGGGCTTCGCGCTCCGGGCGGGCGAAGCGCTCCCGGTCACCTGGCGGGGCGGCGACAGCTCGCACGTCGCGCTGGTGGTCACCGTCTCGCGCGGGCCCGCCGACGCCGCGCAGACGGCCTGGCTGCTCACCTGCGTGGTGCCGCGCGGGCGCGGGCGCTTCGTCATTCCGGCGGGCGCCTTTCCCCGCGCGCGCATGCCGAGCGACGCCGACACGGTGACGGTCACCGTGGCAGCGGACGATCGGGTGGTCGAAGAGGAGTACGCGCTCGACGTGACGCCCGTGGGCTCGGCCGACGACCAGGCCGTGGGCCGCTTCGCGCGCTGAGGCGGTCAGTTCGCGGAGACGGAGCCGGAGACCTGCACCGAGACGCTCACCGACACGTTGACGCTCGCGACGGCGCTCACGAGCCCGCTGGCCGCGATGCCCGCGCACGCCGTCACCTGCGCCCCGACGGCGCCGATGGCGCTGGGGAGTTCGCGGGCCGAGCTCACCACCGCGGCGCCCGACGAGGCCGCGCGCTCGAGGCGCGAGCGCAGCAGCAGCACCTGCGAGAACCCGCCGCGCAGGGCGGCCTGCACCCGGGTGACCTTCTCCTGGAGGTTGCCGACGTTGCCCGTGATGGTGAGCTCAGCGCGGCCGGGGGAGCAGCTCGCCTGGGCGCTCACCCGGGCGTCGCAGGCGGCGCGGCAGTCGGCGCTGACCCGCGGCGGCGTCACGCGGCCGGTGCAGCTCGGCGCCGTGAAGGCCACCGAGCAGTCGCCGCGGCACTCGCCGCCGCAGCTGCCCGAGGCGCGCGCCACGCAACGGCCCTGGCAGGCGCCGCTGCACGCGCCGCCCGAGGTGGAGGTGCCCGCGCAGGTGCCCTCGCAGACCCCGTCACACGCGCCGCTCACGTCCACCGCGCACTGGCCGGTGCACTGCGCCGAGCAGCCGCCGCGCAGCTCGCCGCCCTCGCAGGTGACCTGCGCCGAGCCCGGGGTGTACGACACGTCGCACTCCCCTGCGCAGCGCCCGTACGCGTCGACGCTCACCTCGCAGCGCGGGGGCACGGCGACGAACTCCACCCGCACCCCGGCCGCGCCGCGGATCTCCGCGAGGTCGGCGCGCAGCTGGTTGGAGACGCGGGTGCACGCGGCGCGTAGGGCGTCGGGGCTGTCCCCCGAGCCGAGCTCGCTGTCGGGGATCGCGAGCTCGTGGCCGATCTGTCGACACGCGTTGAGCAGGCCGTCCTGGA
Source organism: uncultured delta proteobacterium (assembly GCA_903860995.1). Classification (GTDB taxonomy): domain Bacteria; phylum Myxococcota_A; class Polyangia; order Polyangiales; genus SCUS01. The sequence goes on from CAIOSS010000885.1 coordinate 4,965, forward strand.
GCTCGGCGGAGGCGGTGGCGAAGCTGCCGGCCGCGCCGATGAAGGCCTCGACCTTCTGGGCGCCCGCCGTACCGCCGAGGTCGCCGCTGCAGGTCGCGCTCATGTTCATGAGGCCGCCGCCACGGCCGAGCACGCCGCAGCTCGTGAGCAGCACCATCAGGCCAAGACCCATCTTCTGATTACGCATCGTCGCAGTCTCCTCGCGCGTCGCTCACCCTCTCGAGCGCCCGCGCATGAGGAAGGATCGAACACCATCGCAACGCAGCGGCGCAAGCTGATCCGCAGCGCGCGGGGAGGAAGTTCCGCGGGCGTCGCGGCGTGCGGCGATGGTAGGGTGGTGAGACGATGCCCAAACGGGGAATCCCCCGGATGGCACCCCCACTTCTGCGGACCGACGGAGGACCTTTCGAATGAGCGATGAGAAGCGTGCGATGGAGCGGAGAACCTTCCTGTGCGTGGTCGGTGCGGCGGGCGTCGCCGCGGGCTGCGGGGGCGACGGGGGCGACGAGATGCCCGCTGCGCCCTTCAGCGCCGGGCGCGTGGCCGATCACCCGATGGGCGTCTGGAAGCTCTACGGCAGCCAGCGCGTCATCGTCGGGCGCGACGCGATGGGCTACTTCGCGTTCAGCGCCATCTGCACGCACGAGAGCACGCCGCTGGCATTTCGTGAGTCCACCGCGTGCACGGCGCCCACCGGATGCACCGCGGTCAGCATGACCGGCGCGACGGAGTGCTCGCTCCACTTCTCCCGCTTCGACGGAGACGGCGCCCCCGTGCGGGGCCCCGCGGCCAGCCCCCTGCGCCACTTCCAGGTCACCGTCGCCAGCGGCGAGATCACGGTCAACGCTGGCGTCGTGGTCGCCGCGACCGTTCGCTCGATGGGCGCCTGACCGCTCGCTGGCCTACGGGCAGCGCGGCAGCGTCGCCGTGCGCCCGTCCCAGAGCGCTCCGCTGCTCACGAACGAGTCCCTCCCGGCGCCCGCCACGTAGGGCTGCAACGCCTCCTCTCCCCGCGCGAATCGCTCCAGGAAGGCCACCGACAAGAAGCGCAGCGCCCGCGTGCGCGAGTCGAGCGGCGCGGCGCCGCGCGAGCACACGGTGCATTGGAACCCGCACGCCGTGTCGACGAAGTCGTTGTGGCCGAAGTTGATGAGGGGGTAGAGCCCGACGCGGGCAGCGGTCGGCGCGGCGGCCGCGAAGCGGAGATAGTTGCTCCCCTCCGGCGCGCAGGACTGGCCGAACACCAGGCAGCGCGACTGGGTCGCGCCGAAGAGCGCGAGGGGACGGGTGAGCCGCCCCATGCGCTCGGGCGCGATGGAGGGGGTCGCCTCGGTGACGCCCCCGATGGGCGATGGGTTGTCGTCCACCGGGTCGAGCGCCACCGCGGCGATGAAGGCCGGCTCGTCGAGCACCGCCATGATCGCCCCCTTGCCACCGAGCGAGTGCCCCATGACGACGGTGCGGTTGGCGTCGATGATGCTGCTCGCGGGGAAGCCCGCCACGCCCTGCGCGAGCGAGGTGCGCGCCGCGATCATCGCGCGGGGCACGTTGCGGTGGTCGACCGACAGCAGCGTGCCGGGGTAGTCGATGGAGACCACCACGTAGCCCCACGAGGCGATGTGCGACAGCAGCCCGTCGTAGTTGCCGACGCCCAGCTGGAAGCCGTGCGCGAAGATCACCAGCGGCAGCCGCGTGTCGCTCGCGGTGGGGTAGAGCGCGCGCGCCATCGTCGCGGTGCCGGCGATCGTGCCCCTCCACGTTGCGACCACGTAGGGGCCGCGCTCGGACAGGTCGCGGCCGCCGGCGTCGAAGGTCGGGGTCACCACGTCCACGGACGGCACATCCGAAGGCGCCTCGCCCGCGTCGAGCGCCTCGCCCCCGACGTCGGCCGCCGCCTCGCCCGCGTCGACCTCACCCGGGACCACGTCGATGGGCACCTCGACGCCCACGTCCGGGACCGACGGCTGGTCGACGGGCGCGCCCGCATCGACCGGCGCCACGCCGACGTCCGCCGGCGGGCGATACGAGGCCACCTCGCCACAGCCCGAGAGCGCCACCAAGAGCCCGATCGACACCACCACGCTGCTCCGCATGGCGTCGCGTATTAGCGTGAATCGCGCCCGTTCACGAGCTTCGAAGACCGTCGAGGTGGCTCGTGTCATTGAGCGCGGCCACCCGCAGCACGCCGAACTCGCGCCACTCCAGCCGGTGTACGCCGCAGTTGTCCGTCGCCAGGATGAGCCCGGGAGTGCTCGCCCCGAGCAGGTGCCGCAGCGCGTGGTGCATCACCACCCCGTGGCTGAACACCACCACCGTACCGGTCGCGTGGCGCGCCAGGATCTCGTCGAGCGCGGCGCTCATCCGCGCGGCGCACTGCCGGTGCGACTCGCCCTCCGGCGGCGTGAACTCCAGGTCCCGAGCGAGCAGCGCCCGCCACGCCTCGGGCTGCTCGGCCTCCAGCACCTTGAAGGGCACGCCGACGAAGGCGCCCATGTCACGCTCCCGCAGCCGGTGATCGGCGTGCACCGCCACGCCGGCGCGAGCGGCGAGCGGGGCCGCCGTCGCCAGCGCCCGCGGTAGGTCACTGCTGTAGATCGCCGTCGGCGCGACGCCTACCAGCGCGCCCGCGACCGCCTCGGCCTGCCGGGCGCCGAGCGCGGTCAGCGGCGACGCCCCGTGCCCCGTGAACATCCGCGCGGCGTTTCCCTCGGACTCTCCGTGCCGCACCATCAACAGCGTTCGCGTCAGCACCAACGACCTCCATCCATCACGTTCATCGCGCGCGGCCCAGCGCCGCGGGGGGCTGCGCAGTGCGCCCGTCCTCGGGCCACGAGTGCCGCGGGTACTTCCGGCAGAGCTCTCGCCGGATGGCCGGGTAGTGCTTCGTCCAGAAGCCCTCCAGGTCGGTGGTCACCTGCACCGCCCGGTGGTTGGGCGCGAGCAGGTGTAGCACCAGCGGAACCTTGCCCCCCGCCACCGATGGGCCCCTCGCGCACCCGAAGAAGTCCTGCAGCCGCGACTCCATCCACGGGGCCTTGCCGGGCTCGTAGCTCACCCGCACCATCTTTCCCCCGCCCAGCGCGACGCGCTCGGGCGCCATCTCGTCGAGCGCCCGGCGCTGCGCGCCGTCGAGCCCGCCGCGCAGTGCGTCCAGCAGTCCCGCGCGGCGCACCTCGGCCATGGTCCGCGCGCCGGCGCAGCTCTGGCGCAGCCCCATCTCCAGCAGCGCGTCGGCGTCCGTGGGCAGCCCCAGCGCGGGCGATCGCTCGGCGACGAAGGCCACCCGCGCGAGCCACCGGTCCACCGCGTCGGCGTCCTCGACGAAGGACCGCAGCCCCTTACGCCGGGCCTCCTCCAGCAGCCGCTCGGCCACGAGGCGATCGACCTCCGCCGAGGGCCCCGCGCGGCTCTCGTCGAGCACCAGCCCGCGGTATCGCAACACACGCACCGGGTCGACCCGCTCGTCCGCCGCGACCCAGCGCGCCTCCACGGCATCGGTGACCCCGTCGGGGAAGAGCTCGAGCAGCCACTCGGGCTCGATGACGCACGCGCTACGCACCTGCACGCCGCGACCGCGGTGGTCGGTGCGCTCCTCGGCGTCGATGGCCAGCACGAAGGCACCGCCGCGCGCCTCGCTCGTCGCCGCCAGCGTCGCCGACCCGCCCGAGGCCAGCGCGATCTCGTCGCCGCGCAGTCGCCGCGCCACCCGGTCGGGGTAGCCTGCGAGCAGGGCCATGCCCAGGGTGTCCTCCCAGTCGTTGCCCGGCGCCACGAGGCGCTCGCCGCTCAGCGAGCGGTCGCGACGCACCGCCGCGAGGAGCTGCTTGCGCGCCCGGTCAGCCGCCGAGGCCGCCATCGGGTCGACCCCCATCGCGCGCAGCACCCCCGGGTTGAAGCGCTCAGCCGCCGCGCGATCGAGGGCCTCAAGCGCCGCCAGCACGTCCGATCGCCCGTTGCTGGGGCGCCAGTCGGCGTCCCGGCCTCCGCCCATCGCCCCGGCCCGTCGCGACACCAGCAGCTCGCGCTCGCCCAGCACCGCCGCGGCGCCCGCGGCCATCTCCAGCAGGCCCCGGCGCGCGCCCTCGACGACCACCCGCGCGAGCCTCGGGTGCGTCGGCAGCGCCAGCATCGACCGACCGGTCGGCGTGAGCGCCCCGTCATCGGTGAGCGCCCCGAGGTCGCGCAGCAGGCGCTCGGCGGCCTCGATGGACTGCCCCCCCGGGGGCTCGAACCACGGGAAGGCCCGCAGGTCGCGCTCGCCCGCGGCGTGCAGCGCGAGGGCCGTGTCGGCGAGGTCCATCCGCTGCACCTCGGGCGCGTCGTGCTCGGGCCGCGCGTCGTGGTCGTGCTTCGTGTAGAGCCGCACGCAGCGACCCGGCCGAGTCCGCCCCGCCCGCCCAGCCCGCTGCGTCGCGGAGGCGCGCGACACCTTCGCGACCTTCAGCGTCGGCACCCCCGACCACGGCGCGTGCGAGGCCACCCGCGCCAGCCCGGAGTCGATCACCGCCACCACGCCGTCGATGGTCACGCTGGTCTCCGCGACGTTGGTCGACAGGATCACCTTGCGCCGCGCTGCCGGCGCCACCGCTCGGTCCTGCTCGGCGCTCGGGAGGTCGCCGTGGAGCGGGAGCACCAGCAGGTCGGCCTCCGTCGCGAGCGACGCGCACGCGGTCATCGCGCGCCGTATCTCCGCCGCCCCCGGCAGGAACACCAGCACGTCGCCGTCGAGGCCCTCGCGCACCAGGGAGCGCACGGCCCCGGCGACCTGCTGCTCCAGCGGGCGATCGTCGGCCCGCGGCAGGTGCTCCACCGCCACATCGAAGCGCCGCCCCTCGCTGGTCACCCGCGCCGCGGGCGTCACCCCGTCGCCGAGGAAGGCTGCCACCCGCGCGCCGTCCAGGGTCGCCGACATCACCACCAGCTTCAGGTCCGGCCGCGCCCCTCGCTGGAGCCGCCGCACCATCGCCAGCGCGAGATCACCCTGGAGGTGCCGCTCATGGAACTCATCCAGCACCACCAC
>CAIOSS010000886.1 GCA_903860995.1 uncultured delta proteobacterium
GGCGGGTCGCCGTGGTCACCCGCGCCGGGGCGAGGCCCGGCCGGGACACCGCGCGCAGGGCCACCGCGAGCTGCGCCACCACCGCCCGGCTCGCGGGCGTGACCTGATCGCGCGCGTCGAAGACCACCGGCTGGAGCAGCACCACGCGGCCGGGCGACGTCGCGCTCGCCCCCTCGACGAGCACCCGCGGGAGGGCGCCCACCAGGGGAGCTCCTGGCCGCGCGGGGGCCTCCGGGCAGCCGTCGGCGTCCGTGAGCCCGTTGAGGTTCTCGGGCTGCTCGGGGCAGCGGTCGGTCGCGTCGGGCACGCCGTCGTGGTCGCGGTCGGTCTCCGGGCAGCCGCGCCAGGTGGCTGGGGCGCCCTCGCCCGCGGGCTCGGCGGGGCAGCGGTCGAGCGCGTCGGGCACGCCATCGTGGTCGCCATCGGGCGCGGGGCACCCTGCGCGCGCGGCGTCTTCGAGGGCGCCGCGGGCCTCGGCGGGGCACTGGTCGGCGGAGTTGGCGACGCCGTCGCCGTCGGTGTCGCCGTCGGGGCAGCCGGGGCGCGCGCGGTCGGGCTGGTTGCCCACGGACTCTTCGGGGCAGCGGTCGGCCGCGTCGAGCACGCCGTCGCCGTCGTTGTCGGGGTCCGGGCAGCCGTCGTCGTCCTCGAAGCCGTCCTCGTCCTCGTCGACCATCGGACAGCGGTCTTCCTCGTCGGGGATGGCGTCGTGGTCGTTGTCCTCGGGGCAGCCGTCGCCGTCCTCGAAGCCGTCGAAGTCCTCCCGCAGCCCGATGCAGTGATCGATGGAGGGGTCGTCGCGCAGCCCGTCGCGGTCGTCGTCGAGGAAGCGCGGGGCCCACTGGAGCGACAGCACGCCGCGCACCGCCGAGGCCCCCGGCGCCGGGGTGAGCCCGAAGGCCGCGCCCGCCGACACGGTGAACTCCCCGAACACCCCCTGGAGGCCCGTACCGAGCTCGAGGGGCGTGCCGGTCGGGCCGCCGAAGGGGTCGCGCCCGTCGTACGCGCCGACGAGGGTGACATACGTGGAGGCGTAATAGCCCGACAGCACCGCGGCGCTCGCCCACGCGGGCTTCGCCAGCAGGAACACCCCCGCGAGCATGGCCTCGAGCGGGCCGCGCACCGCGATGGCGAAGGTGACCTGGTCGCGCAGGGGTCGGTCGAAGAGGCACGCGCCCGAGGTGGGGTCGAGGCAGAGGGCGGGCTGCGAGGGCCATCCCTCGGAGAAGCGGGCGCGGTAGCCGAGGGAGACCGACCCGAAGAGGCGCGCGAGGCGGTAGTCGAAGACGGCGTAGGCGTGCACCGTCGGGGCGCCCGCGGTGGCGTAGGAGGTGGCGTCGCTCAAGGGGATGGTGGCGGCGAGCTGGAGCGAGAGCCCGAGGCCCTCGCGGCGCTCGCGGGTCTGCTGCGCGACCTGGGCGGGGGTCATCGTGGCGCCGCGGCCGGCGGTGGCGTCGAGCTCGGCGCGGGTGGACCAGCGGAGCAGCAGCCGGGCGTCGCCGAGGGCGGTCGAGGCGGGCTCGGACACGCCGAGGGGGACCGCGCCCGAGGCCTGGTAGAGCATCATCGGGAGCTGCACCGCGAGGCCGACCCGCGACCCGAGGCCCACCTGGAGCGAGAGGGTGGTCCAGAGCTGGTCGCGGAGGAAGGGGCTGGGGGCGCCGGAGGGGAGGGCGAGCGTGAGGGGCGAGCGGACGTACTCCGCGAGCAGGCCCATGTTCCAGCGGCCGTGGCCGGGGACGAGGGTGGTCTCGGCCCACGGGAGGGCGTCGCCGTCGACCGGCGCGGTAGGCCGCCACGGGCCGCCGTCGACCCGGAACCCCGGCGGGGTCTGGGCCCCTGCGACGGCGGGCGCGAGCCCCGCGGCGAGGGTCAACGCCATCAGCGAACCGCGGTGGGACAAGCGCTTCATGAAGAGGCCGCGGACGCTATCACGATCGCGCGCGGGGGTTCAGGCGCCTCGACGACGCGGGTCGATCGTGCGAGAGAGGCGGCCATGCATGTGCACCTGATTGGTGTCGCGGGCACCGGGATGGGCGCCTTCGCGGGCCTGCTCAAGGCCGCCGGGCACCGCGTCACCGGGAGCGACACGGCCTTCTATCCGCCGATGGGCGACGCGCTCAAGGCCTACGGCGTCGAGACCATGACGGGCTGGGACCCGGCGCACCTCGACCCCCGCCCCGACCTCGTGGTGGTCGGCAACGTGTGCCGCCGGGACAACCCCGAGGCCCGCGCCGCCGTCGACGCCGGGATGAACTACCGCTCCTTCCCGAAGGCGCTGGGCGAGCTCTTCCTGGCGTCGCGCCGCTCGCTGGTCATCGCCGGAACGCACGGCAAGACCACCACCACGGCCCTCGTCGCGTGGCTGCTGGAGGCCTGCGGTCACGACCCGTCCTTCCTCGTGGGCGGGCTCGCGCGCAACTTCGACGCCAGCTACCGCCTCGGGCGCGGCGCGGCCTTCGTGGTGGAGGGCGACGAGTACGACTCGGCCTTCTTCGAGAAGACCCCGAAGTTCTGGGCGTACCGCCCGTGGGGCGCCATCGTCACCTCCCTCGAGCACGACCACGTGGACATCTACCCCACGGCGGATTCCTACCGCGACGCCTTCGTGGGCTTCGCGTCGCGCATCGCGCCCGAGGGCGTGCTCGTGGCCCACGCGCGCGACCCCGAGGTGGTGGCGATCGCGAAGCGCAGCAGCGCGCGCACGGTGCTCTACGGCCTGAGCGGGGACGCGCTTCCCGACGGGGTCACGCCGACCTGGCTCGCCGCGCCCATCGCCCCGAGCAACGGGCTGCAGCCCTTCGAGCTCTTCATCGGGGGCTCCTTCGCGGGGCGCTTCTTCTCGCCCCTGATGGGCGAGCACAACCTCCGCAACGTCGTCGCCGCGCTCGCGCTCCTCGCCGAGGGCATGGCCTTGCCCATCCCCGCGATGATGAAGGCGCTGCGGGAGTTCAAGGGCGTCAAGCGGCGGCAGGAGCTCGTCGCCACGGCGGGGGCGATCCGCATCTACGACGACTTCGCCCACCACCCCACGGCCGTCGACCAGACCCTGCGCGCGATGCGGGCCCACCACCCCGACGGGAAGCTCATCGCCATCTTCGAGCCGCGCAGCGCCAC
>CAIOSS010000887.1 GCA_903860995.1 uncultured delta proteobacterium
CCGGCTGAGCGCGCTAACACCTCCGCCGCGGACGCCGCTGGTGCGCTACCACGGCGTGCTGGCGCCGAACTCGCCGTGGCGGGTGGCGGTAGTCCCGCTGCCGCCGGGCGCGGCGGAGGTCGGCGACGAGGCCGAGGCGACGGCCACCGAGCGAGTGGGCGAGGGCGGGACGCGGGAGGTGTCGACGAAGCGGGCGCGCATCGACTGGGCGCGGCTGCTGTGGCGGGTGTGGGGCGTCGACGCGCTGAAGTGCCCAGCGTGCGATGGACGGATGAAGATGATCGCGGCGGTCACCGAGCGGGTGGGCATCGTGCGCATCCTGGAGCACCTGGGGGTCTCGACGGAGGTGCCGCGGGTGAGGCTCGTGCGCGACGGGCCTTGACCTCACGACACGCCCTCGGCAAGTTGATTGCCCCGCGGGACGTGCCCGCGGTGACCTGCGTCGACCGTCGACCGTCACACTGCCGTGACCGCTGCGGGGCGCTACCGCGGCCAGGCTGTGCCCGGGCCGTCAATCGAGGAATGCCATGGACACCGACGCGCTTCTCAACCTCCACCTCAAGAATTTCGGCGCGGGCGACATCGACGCCCTCGTCGCCGAGTATGCCGACGACGCCGTCTTCCTTACGGCCCAGGGCGTGCTGCGCGGGCCGGCGGAGATCCGGCCGCTGATCGCAGCGGTGGTCGGGGAGTTCTCCCTGCCCGGGGTGACCCTCGAACTCCTCAGCCGCCAGGTCGCCGGCGACCACGCCTACCTGTGCTGGCGGGCCGAGACGCCGCGCAACAGCTACGCCCTCGGCACCGACACCATCACCTTCCGCGACGGTCGGATCGTGATGCAGACCGCGGCGATCGCCGCGACGCCCAAGACCTGACCCCGCGATGTCCCTCGAGGCCGATGCGCGCGTGCGAGCCCTGGAGGCTCGGGTGGCGATGCTGGAGCATCAGCTCGGGCGCCGTCGACCTGGGACCTACGACCGGGACGAGTTTCTCGTGCGGGCCTTCGAGGACGCGCCGATCGGCATGGCCCTCGTGGGCCTCGACGAGCGGATCCTCGAGGCCAACGCCTCGCTCTGCGCGATGCTGGGCTACAGCCACGGCGAGCTGCTGCAGAAGACGGTGCCGGAGATCACGCACCCGGACGACCGGCTCGTGGAGGCGAGGCCGAAGGGCGAGATGAAGGCCGGGGAGGCCCTCTTCTTCGTGGTGGAGAAGCGGTACGTCCGCGCGGACGGCTCCGTGCTCACCGGCCGCCTCTCGGTGACCGCGCTCTACGACGAAAAGCTGCTGCCGGCGTACTTCCTCGGACAACTCGAGGACGTGACCCGCGAGCGCGAGGCGGAGGCGGCGCGGCTCACCCGCGAGGCCCAGTTTCGCACGCTGTTCGACGACGCCCCCGACGCCCTCGTGGTGATCGACGCCAGCGGCAGAGTGCAGAGCATCAACGGCCCGGCCCGAGGCCTCTGGCCCGACTTGAACTCCGGCGACCCGCCGCCCGCGGTGCTCGCGGGGCCCTCGGACGAGTTGTTCAAGGACGGGTCGTTGCCGCCGGCGAGCGACCCCTTCGACCTGCGGATCGTGACGGCCGACGGCACCTTCGAGGGGGAGTGCCGCATCGCGCCGCTGGTGCTGCCCGACGGCCGCGGCCGGCTGGTGGCGATTCGCGACGTGACCGAGCGACGGCGCGCCGAGCGGGCGTTGGAGGCCGCGCTGGCGGACGTCTCCCGCACCCTCTCCGAGCGCGAGGTGCTCCTCAAGGAGGTGCACCACCGCGTGAAGAACAACCTCCAGATCGTGTCGAGCCTGCTCGGGATGCAGGCCGACCGGGCCACCGGACCGACCCACGCCGCGCTCACCGACAGCGTGCGGCGGGTGCGCTCGATGGCGCTGATCCACCAGATGCTCTACGGCGACGGCGACCTCTCGAAGGTGGAGCTCGGGCAGTACGCGAGGATGCTGGTGGGGCAGGTGCGGGGCTCCCTCGGGGGCGCGGCGGAGGTGGAGGTCGAGGCCGATCGGGTCGAGATCTCGGTGGAGAAGGCCATCCCCTGCGGCCTCATCCTGAACGAGCTCGTCACCAACGCGCTGAAGCACGGCGGGTCGGCGGACGGGGTGTGCCGGCTGCGGGTGCGCGTGTGCGGCGCCGCGGCGGCGTTCTCGATGATCGTGTCCGATCAAGGCCCTGGATTGCCCGCCGACTTCGAGAGCCGGCAGCGCAAGTCGCTCGGTCTGCAGGTGATCCGCGCGCTGGTCCGACAGCTCGGCGGCCACCTGAGCTACCGCTCGGAGGGCGGGGCGATCTTCACGCTGGCCGTCGGCGGGCACGAGGCGACCTGAGGTCGGCCGCGGATCGCGGCGGCGGCCCGAGGGCCGCGAAGGGCGCGGCAGGGCATGGGCATCTCGCGCCCCGTCCCCTATGTCGTCGCCGCCGGGCGACGCCCGACACCCATGCGCCGCATCGCCATCCAGTCTCTCCTCCACGACCGCGGGAAGTTTCTCGCCGCCCTCGCCGGTGTGGCCTTCGCAGCCTCGCTGGTGCTCATTCAGGTGGGGCTCTACGCGGGCTTCCTCTCGATGGCGTCGGGCATCATCCGTCGCACCGGCGGCGACCTCTGGGTGATGCCCCGCGGCATCGAGGTGATCGACAACAGCGAGCCCCTGAGCGGCGCCGCGCGGGCGGTGGCCCTCGCCCATCCCTGCGTCCGGCGCGTGCGCGGGATGATCTACTCGTTCGTACCCGTGCGAAAGCCGCGAGGGACGCCCGACGCCATGACCCTCGTGGGCTACGAGCCCGGAGACGACCCGATCGTGCCGTGGACGCTCGACCAGGGCCTCCCTCACGACCTCCACGGGCACCTCCGCGCCGCGGTCGACCGGGTCGACCTGCGCAAGCTGCAGATCGAGGGCGAGGCCCTCGGGAGCCTCCTCCAGGTGAACGGTCACACCGTGCGGGTGGCGGCCACCACCGAGGGGATGCGCTCCTTCACCCTCGTGCCCTTTCCTCTTCATGGAGATCGAGAACGCCCGGCGTGTGGCCCACCTCAACGTCGACCGGGCGAGCTACTGGATCGTCGACCTCCGCGACCCGCGCTGCGCCGACGACGTGGTCGCCCACATCGAGCGTCACGGCGACCTCCAGGCCATCGCCACCCCGCGCTTCGCCGAGCTCACGGAGAACCACTGGGTGCGGGAGTCGGGAGCGGGATCGGCGCTGGGCTTCACCGCGCTCCTCGGGCTCGTGGTGGGCGTGGTGATCGTCGGCCAGACCCTCTACGCGGTGACCCGCGAGCACCTGAAGGAGCTCGCGACGCTCAAGGCCATCGGCGCGACCGACGGGGAGAAGGTGCTCCAGGATGCGCACGATGCCCACGCGCTCGGTGACCGCCGCGATCATCTTCATCCGTCCATCGCACGCTGGGCACTTCAGCGCGTCGACGCCCCACACCCGCCACAGCAGCCGCGCCCAGTCGATGCGCACCCACTTCGTCGACACCTCCCGCGTCCCGCCCTCGCCCACTCGCCAAGGCGGCGTCCCGGGAGCTTCTGGCAGCGCTCGCGGGACGGTGTCCTGCTGATCATAGGCGTTCCGGTAACTGGGGCGGATCCGTGCCGCCGAGGGTGCCGCGTTGGTTCGCCTATCCCCCCGATGAGATCCTCCGCGAGGACGTGAACGAGCTGGTCGCGCGCCGTGACCGGGGTGAGCTGTGCCGCCATGTGGAGCGGGAGGGTACACCGGACCTCACCCGTCGGAGCGGGCGATGGTACCGTGATGGCCATGCACGCGCGCTCGATGAACCCTGGCCTCCCTGCGTCGCGTCGTGACGACCACGACAACATCGTCGTGATGCACGGCGTGACCTGGGCGCAGTACGAGTCCGTGCTGGAGATTCGCGGGGAGCGCAGCACGCCCAGGATCTGTTACCTCGCAGGGGAGCTCGAACTGATGAGTCCGGGGCGCAATCACGAGCGCATCAAGTCGCTGTTCGGCCGGCTGTTGGAGGCGTGGGCCGAAGAGGCCGGGGTCGAGCTGAACGCGTACGGCTCGTGGACCGTGAAGCAGCAGCCCGACGAGCGCGGGGTCGAGCCCGACGAGTGCTACGTCGTGGGCGAGCGCGAGACCACTGCGCCCGACCTCGCCATCGAGGTCGTCTGGACCTCTGGCGGAATCAACAAGCTCGACATCTACGCGCCGCTCGGCGTGGGCGAGGTCTGGACCTGGAAGGCGGGGCGCCTCGCGGTGCACGTCCTCCGCGGCCGGGCGTACGTGGCTTCGACCCGCAGCGAGGTGCTGCCGGGGCTCGACCTCGACCTGCTCGTGAGCTTCGTCGAGCGCACCGACCAGACGGCCGCCGTGCGCGAGTACCGACGGGCGGTGCGCGACGGGCGGTGATCCGGATGTAGATCGGACTCACCAGGAGCCACGCAGGCGACGACTCTTCTGACATCGCAGAGCATTCTTGTGCGCTGCGCGCGCTGGTATGTTCGCGTCATGGTTTCCAGATCGCTCTCACTCCGTGTCGCCCTCCCGCTCATGCTTACTGCGAGCTGCGGGCTCGCTCCCGATTCGTATGAGCTCGACAACCACTGCAGCAGCGCAAAGCCCATCCTCGTCGATGAGCAACAGGCCCACTCGTTGCACAGTCGCTACGACAAAGACTGGCTGAGGCTCCGCGTCGAAGCCGGACGGCGATACCGGGTACGCATCGCCCGAAACTTCGTGAACGACTCGCGCCTGGTGATCGAGCTTCAGGAGTCATGTACGGGCTTCAGCAGCGATCGCGGCAGCTTCCTGTTCTATACCGCGACCGCAAGCGGCTACGTTTATCTTAAAGTGTCTGGTCAGAAGCGGACCCGGTACGAGATCGTCGCCACCGAGATCCGGTAGCCCAGAAATCGCCGTCCCTTCACGGTGGGAACGCGCAGCCCGCCAAGGCGGCGTCCCGGAAGCTCCTGGCAGCGCTCGCGGGACGGTGTCCTGCTGATCATAGGCGTTTCGGTAACTGGAGCGGATCCGTGCCAGCGAGGGTGCCGCGTTGGTTCGCCTTCTATGGAAGGAGATGTCGAGACACACTCCGACCAGCCGCCCGGCCAATGCGTATTGGCATCGGGCGTCCGTCTTCAGTCTCGGCACGTGGGTCCAGGTGATCGCTCCCCGGATCGGACTGTCGCACTCGAAGCGGCCGGCGACAGCTCGCGGCACTCGGTCCTTCTCGACTCGGTCGTGGATCACCACTCTCTGGACATCAAAGCCGTCTTGTTCTCTCGCATAAGCGGGAACCATCCTTCTATCAGGGCATCGATGTGCCATGGCTTCATTCGGCTCTCCGGAGGGGCATAACCTATCCCAGGGGACTCTCGAGCACGCCTTCTGCGTCGATCCGGCGCGCTCTCGGTCCAGGCGAACAATGGATGCTCTCCTCCGATTCCGAATCGTCTCTCGAGTGTCGCGTGATCCGTCCCTACGGTCTTGTCGGTCCGTTGCCTCCCACTCATCGAGACAAGCTATGACGACGGCATGTTGTACTTGACCGTGTCGTAAACCTCCTGGTGCTTCCACATCGCGAGCACGATCGACGCGACCTTTCGCGCGAGCGTCACCTTCGCGAGGTTGGGCTTCGTCCCGCCATCGAGCATCCGCTGGTAGTCCGCGCGCAGCGGGTGCTCGGATAGCTGAGTGACAATCGTCGTGGCGGCCCCCTTGAATACCTGCTTAGCAGATGATTGTGATTGAAGTTCAGTCCGCGCGTCTTGTTGACGGTCGCGCGCTCCCAGCTCCCCTTCTCGCTCTTCACCCAATCGGACGACGAGCGCACCACCGGGCCGAGCCCGCAGTACGACCAGAACTGCTGGCGCTTGCGGAAGCGATCCGGCGTCAC